>PCSL01000102.1:6829-6971 GCA_002772325.1 Chloroflexi bacterium CG23_combo_of_CG06-09_8_20_14_all_45_10 | reverse complement strand
ATTGGGTTATAGACTTTGGTCGTGAAAAACCGGTAATTTTGAGAAATGTCCCTGAAAATCAGCGTGCTCAGTTATTAGATTCTCTTCTGGATGCTTCTCCAAACAAAGTCCTGCAATCTCATCCTTCTCGTTCCTTATGTCT
>PCSL01000102.1:4211-6785 GCA_002772325.1 Chloroflexi bacterium CG23_combo_of_CG06-09_8_20_14_all_45_10 | reverse complement strand
TTCGTTATGGCAAATATGAAGTGCGCATTATCTTTAATTTTGCTGAGCAAGATTTTCTAGGAACTCCGAAAAACCCAGGGCTTCCTTGCACTGATTTGAAATTCCGAGCATTGGGGAAAAGATTGCTTGATAAAAAAGCCAATATTCTTGACTTCAATGCAGAGCAATTTAAAGAACTGCTCCACTTTGAAAAAGTCTATCTAGCTATAGGGTTAGGGCGTGAATATAAAGGCAAGAATTGGCCTATGGTTCTTGGCTTTCATACCATCCCAGATTATACCGCCTACATTGACTTTGGCTCGCCTTAAGAGGATTGAGATGGTATCACCAAAATATTATATTGGCTGTAGTGGTTGGCATTATGACCACTGGCGTGTCCTTTATTATCCTGAAGGGTTAGCTAAGTCGAAATGGCTACAATTTTATGTCAAGCAATTTAACACTGTAGAGCTTAACAACAGTTTTTACCATCTCCCTTCTGAGAAGGCTTTCGCCACCTGGCGGGGATCTGCACCTGAAAACTTCGTCTTTGCCGTTAAGGTAAGCCGCTTCATTACCCATATAAAAAGATTGAGAAATTTGGGCTCAGCAGTGGAAAACTTCTTATCACGGGCTTGTTTGCTCCAAGATAAGCTAGGCCCCTTTCTATACCAACTACCACCTAACATGAAACGCAATGTTGAGGTATTGGAAAGCTTCCTATCTTCACTACCGCAAAGATATCAGCATGTGTTTGAATTTCGCCACGAATCCTGGCTCGACGATTCTATCTTCCGCCTCTTACAACGATACAATGCTGGCTTGTGTGTCTTTGATATGCCCGGTTTTACTTCTCCCCTCGCAGCCACTAGCGACTTCGCCTATATCCGTTTCCACGGCGGTGCTAGCTTATATTCAAGCTGTTATTCTGATGAGGAGCTTTCCCAATGGGCACAAAAAATTGCGCGATTAGGTGAAAAAGTCAAAGCCGTTTACATCTACTTTAATAACGATGCTGAAGCCTTTGCAGTTAAAAATGCCTTGACCTTAACAAAATTCATAAGTATTGCTTGATCCTCTGAGCTAGAGCTGGGGTAATTCTTTCCATTTGGCTAAGCTGATTAATCGAAGCCTCTTTAATAGCTTCGATTGAGCCAAATTTCTTCAGCAAGGCTTTTTTCCGCTTCGGACCAATACCAGGAATGTCATCTAGGATGGAAGCTGTGCCTCTCTTACTCCGCAATTTTTGGTGATAACTTATAGCGAAGCGATGTGCCTCATCCCTTGCCCTTTGCAGTATGTAAAGGGCAGGAGAATCTTTAGGTATATCAACTGGGTCAGACTTGGCTGGTATGAAGACATCCTCATTTTCTTTAGCCAGACTAGCCATAGGAATAGAATCAACTCCTAACTCCTGTCTTACTTCTAAGGCAGTGGCTAGATGTCCTTTGCCACCATCAATAAGGACAAGGTCAGGCATAACTGCCCAGCTACCTTCAGCAGCTATGCCTCTCTTGAAGCGTCGTCTTAATATCTCTTGAATCATGGCATAATCATCAGCCCTAGTCAGTATTTTCACTCGAAAACGACGATAGAGACTTGGTTTGGGTAAGCCCTTTTCCAGAACAACCATGCTGCCCACAGCCAAAGTGCCTCGAATATCAGAAATATCATAACCCTCTATCCTCAGCGGGATTCTTGGCAAGCAAAGCCTATCTTTTAGCTCTTGCAAGCCTGAAGTTATAGCCTCTAAATTTATTTGCTTAGCTTTAGCCAATAGCAAACCTTTATCGGCGTTTTCAGCTACCATATTTACTAGCCGTTTTTTAGCTCCTCGCTGTGGCACCTGAAGTTTTACCTTCCCTCTCCTTCGTTCCTTAAGCCACTCAGCTAGCACTGACATTTCGTCTACGGGATATTGAAGTAATATTACTGATGGTATATAGGAAGCTGAGGCATAATATTGCTTTACGAAACTTGCCATTATTTGACCGGGCATTTCATCATGGATGCCTTCCATGATGAAATGGTCACGCCCAATAAGCTTGTTATTGCGAATGAAAAAGACTTCCACATAAGCCTGCCCCTCATTTTGCGCCATAGCAATGACATCTTGCTTGCCCTTCAAGGCGATAGCAATCCTCTGCCCCTCTATGACTCTCTCTATTGCTTGAATTTGGTCACGAAGCAAAGCTGCCTTTTCAAATTGAAGTTGCTGGGCCGATGCTCTCATCTTGTTGCTTAGTTCATGAAGCACCAGCTCCTGTTTACCTTGCAAAAATAAAATAACTTGGTTTATTACCTCCCGGTATTCCTGTTTACTCACAGCGCCAATGCATGGCCCAAGGCAGCGGTGAATATAGTAATCAAGGCAAGGTCGTCTATCTGTGCCATCAATGGACTTGGTACAAGAGCGAAAGGGAAAGATTTTCTTTACCAGTCTCAAGGTTTTACGTACTGACCCAGCACTAGCAAAAGGCCCAAAGTATCTGGCTCCATCATTTTTAAAACGGCGAGTGATGTAAACGCCTGGCCAATCTTCACTAATATCTATCTTAAGGTAGGGGAAGGTCTTATCGTCTTTAAGGCGCATAT
>PCSL01000102.1:0-4188 GCA_002772325.1 Chloroflexi bacterium CG23_combo_of_CG06-09_8_20_14_all_45_10 | reverse complement strand
ATCAGATTGCATTCTAAGATAAGCGCTTCTTGCTCAGAGTCCGTAACCATAAACTCGAGGTCATTTATCTTCAACACCAACTGCTGAATTTTTGCTGACAAGCTACCAGAGGCAGCAAAATAACTTTTTACTCGATTGCTAATATTGGCCGCCTTACCTACATAAATAACCTTACCCAGGTCATCCTTGAATAAGTAAACTCCCGGGCTTGCCGGTAAAGCCTTTAGTTGTTCTTCTAATTGTGCTTTCACAGTAAATTTATTGTAACAGGAAGCTTGCATAGCGACAAAAAAGTTCTAAATTATGTTAAAATAAGACTTAATGAAGGAAGATATTAAGGCTTTCCTTGAGTATCTAGCTACGAAGAAAAATAGTTCCCAGAGTACCTTGGCTGCTTATGGTAATGATTTGAACCAGCTAATGGCTTACATTAAAGCAGAGAGAGCAAAAGAAATAATTAAGTCAAGTGGCGAGCTTTTAAAGAGCTATCTGCTTAACCTCAGGGAAAGGAGATATTCCACTGCTACAGTAGCTCGCAAGGTAGCCTCAGCCAAGTCTTTTTTCAAATTTATGGTTGATTCAGGCAAGCTAAGAGAGAATCCAACACAGAATTTAATTTCTCCTCGAGTTAGCAAGCATCCGCCTAAATTTTTGTCTCCACCTGAATACCACTGTTTGCTGGCAGAGCCAAAAAAACTATCCACTCCAGAAGCCAGGAGAGATGTGGTGATGCTAGAGTTGCTTTACGCCACTGGTTTGCGTGCTAGTGAGCTAGTATCTCTAAACGTGAAGGATATAGACTTGGAGCGCTCTTGTGTACACTGTGCCCATGGTAGCTCTAAAAGGTGGATCCCCTTTGACCACCATATAAACCAGATATTAAGAAATTTCCTTGAGAATGCGAGACTTGATTTATTATATGATGAAAAGGAAGAGGCGCTATTTCTCAATCGGCGTGGCGGTCGGCTTACCCGGCAGGGATTTTGGCAGATTGTTAAAAACCATGCTTCTAAAGCTGGGCTTAGTGCTAAGATTACACCGCACACCTTGCGTCATAGCTTCGCGGTACGCCAACTACAAAGTGGCGCTGACCTCCAATCCGTCCAGCGAGCTTTAGGCCATGCTTATATTTCCAGTACTAGAATCTACAAACAGTCCTCGTCCTTAGCTAAGGTAAATGAATAATGCCTAAGAAATCGCGTCGGGCTAAAGCGAAACACCGTGCCAAGTTAGCACAAGAAACACAGAGGAAGTATTCCCAATCACTCAAGCCAGTAACTGCCCAACTTCAATTAGCCGGTAAGGTGTCTCCTGAGGTCAAAGATCCTACAAAATACTATCAATACTTGATGCCTGAGCTACGACGCATCGGTATCCTTGCTGGAGCGATAATTCTGATCCTTGTAGTGCTATCCTTCATCTTGGACTAATATTTTTTGTCATGACCGGCATGGACTTAGAGAAAGCCAAAGCCGAGCTAATCAAACATCTCGGTTGGGAGATTGCCGATAAGCGTGTGGTTGAAGCCATGAAGCGCGTTCCACGTGAAGCCTTCGTGCCTCAAGAGTATTATCATGCCGCTTATGAGGATAGGCCGTTAAGCATTGGTTTTGGGCAAACCATTTCCCAACCTTTCATTGTAGCTCTGATGATACAGGCCCTAGAGCTTAAAGGTAACGAAAAGGTCTTGGAGCTAGGTACAGGAAGTGGCTACGAAGCGGCTGTATTAGCCGAGCTAGCTAATCAAGTAGTTACTGTAGAAATTATACCTGAACTAGCAGAATCGGCTAAACTAGTCTTGGAAAAACTTGGCTACTCCAATGTTGAAGTTCACGTCGCTGGCAAGACCCTGGGTTGGCTGGAAGATGCGCCCTATGATGCTATTATAGTTTCTGCTGGTGCCCCTTCCATTCCTCAAATCCTGTTGGGACAACTATCATGGGGTGGCCGATTGGTAATTCCGGTAGGCTCTCACTGGCAACAAGAACTGATGAAGATTAGCAAAGACAAGGAAGGAAACAAGGTGGAGAACCTTGGCGCTTGTTATTTTGTGCCACTTATCGGTGAAGGCGCTTGGAAGGAATAGAGTTAAATGAGGCCGTTTAAAAATGTAGTGCGAGGCTTTAGCCTCGTGCACGACCCTAAAGGGTCGCACTACGAGAATCTTAGAAAAGAGGTAAAAGGCTAATGGAGGTGCTTGAAGCAATAAAAACAAGGCGTAGCATTCGGCATTATAAACCCGATGCCATATCCGAAGAGAAACTCAACACAGTTCTGGAAGCAGCTCGCTGGGCACCTTCTTGGAAGAATAGTCAGTGCTGGAGATTCGTAATAGTTAAGGATAAGGAAAAGAAAGCTAGATTAGCTGAAACTCTTGGGCCTGGAAACCCAGCGCACTCAGCTATTAAAGAGTCACCGGTAATCATCGTGGCCGGCTGAACTAGGCAAATCTGGCTTTCACGAAGGTAAGCTAATCACAGATAAAGGTGATTGGTATATGTTCGATGTAGCTTTAGCTATGCAAAACCTCACCCTAGCCACTCACTCGCTTGGTCTGGGTACTGTACATGTGGGCCGCTTTGATGCCCAGAAAGCTGCCCAGATTTTGAATCTACCACAAGGTGCAGTCGTGGTTGAGATGACTCCTTTAGGTTACCCTGAGAAAGAAGCAAAGGCGCCACCCAGGAAGGAACTCTCTGAATTGGTCTTTCGTGAAAGTTACGGTCAAAAATAAAGTGCCCCCAAGGGAATTCGAACCCCTGTTTTCAGCTTGAAAGGCTGACGTCCTAGTCCACTAGACGATGGGGGCAAGAACATTCTAAGGGCAAATAGCTAGAGTTTCAAGGCCAGTAGTCTCAGGTAAATTAAACATCAAATTCATATTCTGAACAGCTTGCCCGGCCCCACCCTTCATCAGATTATCAAGGCAACTAATAACTATGAGCCTCCCCGTCTTTAAATCGATAGTAGGGTAAATAAGGCAAAAGTTATTTCCCCAAGCATGTTTGGTCTGTGGAGGCTTGCTCGTTACCCGAACAAAGGGAGCATCTTTGTAAAATTCCTGATAGAGCTGCTGTAGCTCTTCTTTAGCCTTGACACTCTCAGTTAGTTTACCACCTTTTAATTTGGCATAGCAAGAGCTTAATATACCCCGGGTCATTGGCACCAGGTGAGGCACAAAGGTTATCAATAGGGAAAGCTCAGGATTTAGTCCTCTCAGTTCTTGTTCTATTTCAGGTAGGTGACGATGACCCTCAAGGGAGTAAGCACATGTATTCTCATTGGCTTCAGAATACTGGGTAGCCAGGCTCGGGGTTCTACCAGCACCTGAGATACCCGATTTACTGTCAATTATTATATCAGGATAAATAAGCCCTTCCTTAACCACTGGCGCTAATGCCAGGATAGCGCCGGTGCTATAGCAGCCAGGATTTGCTACCAGAGATGCTGAGGCAATCTCATCTCCATGCAGCTCAGGTAAGCCATAAACTGCCTCCTTTAGCAGTTCAGGTGATGGATGGTCAAACCCATACCATTTGGGATATTCATTAGCACTCTTTAACCGGAAATCAGCGCTGGTATCAATAACCTTGATGCCTCGCCTTAACAGAGATGGCACTACCTCTACACTGGCTTTATGAGGCATCGCTGAGAAGGCAATATCAATATCGCTATCGAGCTCAATTTTTATTAACTGGCCAGTATCGGCAAGATGCGGGAAAACATCACCCAGCTTCTGACCTGCGGCACCTCGCCCGGTAACCGACTTGAGCTCTACTTGAGGATGTTGATGGAGCAAGCGAGCTAACTCACTTCCAACATATCCAGTAACATTTATAATGCCGGCTTTTATTCGTGGCATAGCAAACCCTATTATACTATATGGTGGATGGTGGTCAATAAGCCAATTTTTTGCCAGGGTGTTTACTAACTACCAATAAATGTCACTCTGAGCCCTTCGCTTCCTGTCATTCTGACCCTGAATGAAGTGAAGGGGAAGAATCTGATACAGCTCAGGATAAACTCCGCGACCGAAGAATCTCGCCTAGGGCAGGCTCCGCGAAGAGTCTAAAAGAGATTCTTCGCCCGCAGGGCTCAGAATGACAAAATGAGTTGCTAAACAATCTCTTAATTGCCATCCTTGACACTGACCTCCCTCTGGTTTGATATAATATATTTAATTGCGGG
>PCSL01000104.1:1153-4165 GCA_002772325.1 Chloroflexi bacterium CG23_combo_of_CG06-09_8_20_14_all_45_10 | reverse complement strand
CTATGTTAGCCGCGATTGTATTAATTTTAGCTCAGCAGAAGTTGTTAACTGTTGGCTCTGTGGCAGTAGCTCTTCTTATTGGCAGCGCAATAGGAGCTGCGCTTGCCATCCAGGTAAAGATGATTCAAATGCCCCAGTTAGTTGCTTTTCTAAACGGATGTGGGGGGGCTGCCTCTTGCCTGGTTTCTCTAGCCGAGGCAGCAAACCCGGCAACGACTACGAATATGTATATATGCGGCTGGGCGGTCATTGTAGGCTCTTTTACCTTTAGCGGCAGCCTAATAGCTGTAGGTAAACTAAGTGGGAAAGTGAAACAACAACCAGTAGTCCTGCCTCACCATTCCTGGCTAACTTCAGGAATAGCTCTTCTCCTGATTCTCTATTTGGCTTTTGCCGTCTACCTAAGATTTACCTCTTTCTTACTCTGCGGTGTAATTTTGCTACTTTTCGCTTTTGCTCTAGGAGTAATCTTTGTTATTCGGATAGGCGGTGCGGATATGCCTGTTGTTATTTGTTTTTTAAATGCTCTATCAGGGCTAGCTGCTTCTTTGTGTGGTTTTGTAATGCAAAATCCTTTATTGGTAGCTTGCGGGGCAATGGTTGGAGCTTCGGGAATTTTACTCAGCCAAAAAATGTGTCGGGCGATGAACAGAAATTTAGGGAATGTTTTTCTGGGGATGGGAGTCACAGCAGCGAGCGGTAAGAGGCTGGGATCTGACTCCTTGCAATTGAAAAAAGAAACTGAAATGACGGAAGAGGACAAGTTCAGTTTTTCTTTAAAAATTCTAAGAGAGGCTGATGAAGTCATTATTGCCCCTGGTTACGGAATGGCAGTTTCTCAAGCTCAATTCAAGGTATGGGAACTGGCAGAAATCTTAGAAGCAAGGGGGGCTAGGGTAAGGTTTGCCATTCATCCTGTAGCGGGAAGGATGCCAGGGCACATGAATGTTTTATTAGCTGAGGCTGGGGTTCCTTACGATAAACTCCTGGAGATGGATGCTATAAATGAGGATTTTAAGAATACAGACGTGGCGGTGACAGTAGGTGCCTGCGATGTAGTAAATCCAGCTGCTATTAGAGTAGCAGGGACTCCTATCTCCGGCATGCCCATACTGAAAGTTTTTGAGGCAAAAAACATATTGATCTGTAAACGTAGTAAAAGGCCTGGTTATTCTGGAGTAGAAAATCCTCTCTTTGAGGAAGAACATGCCATTTTTCTGCCTGGAGATGCCAAGGAAACCATTGATAGGCTTATCAATGGTTTATCTGACAGAGGGTAATAAAAGGGTGTTTAAAAATGTAGTTGCCCAATTTATTGAGCGACTGTGCCTGATAAATCAGGCAACTACGAACAGCTAAATCCTAAGCACGAAATCGTAAAGGAAAATCAAAAGGCAAAAGTAAAAATGCAAAATGACAAGGCAACAGTAAATAAAAGATTAAAATGCAAAAATACAGAGCAAAGGTAAAAACACTTTTAAGTTTTGACTTTTGAATTGTAATTTTAATTTTTTATCTTTGATTTTTGATATTTGTGAGGATTTGTTTGGGATTTAGAAATTAGAATTTAGGATTTCATAAAGGGAGGAGGTGCCTAAATGCAGAACCAGGGGTTGGCATGGCTGGAGATTGACCTTGATGCCGTAGGCCATAATGTTAGCATGATAAAGGAGGTGGTAGGCAAAAATTGCGAAATTATGGCCATTGTCAAGGCAAATGCCTATGGGCATGATGCTGTGGAAATATCCCGGGTAGCCTTGGAAGGAGGTGCTACTAGGTTGGGAGTTGCCTTGCTTGAGGAAGGTATTGTGTTACGCAGAGCTGGCTTCGGTTGTCCCATTTTAATTCTTGGACTTACTTCCAAGGACCAGATAGGGTCTCTTATCTCTTATGACCTCACACCTACAGTCTGTGATTTACCCATGGCAGAATCATTATCTCAGGCGGCGATAAAAAATAAAAAAACCGTCAAAGTTCACCTAGACATCGACACAGGTATGAGAAGATTAGGAATTCAACCAGGGGAGGCTCTAGACTTTGCTAGGAAGATAAAGGAAATGAAAAACATAGAGATTGAAGGCCTCTATACCCATTTTGCTGCTGCTGATGAAAAAGATAAAAGCTATACCGAGTTGCAATTTGCTGAATACAAAAGAGCGGTTGATGAATTGGAAAAAGAAGACCTCAATATCCCCCTCAAGCATGTGGCAAATAGTGCCGCAATTTTCGATCTAGCTTACACCCATTTGGACATGGTGAGACTGGGGATAACTATGTATGGATTGTTTCCCTCGGCTGAGACAGAAAGAAAAGTTAAGTTAAAGGCAGTGGCAAAATTTAAGACAAAGATCATTTTCATAAAGAAAGTTCCTGCCGGTAAGAGCATAGGGTATGGAAGAGCCTATACTACTACTAGAGAGACTATAGTGGCCACTCTACCAGTAGGATATGCCGATGGCTATCCCAGGCTCCTCTCTGGTAAGGGGGAAGTTTTGGTTAGAGGAAAGCGAGCTCCCACGATAGGAAGAATTTGCATGGATCTATGTATGATAGACGTGACGGACATAGCCGGGGTGCAAGTTGGAGATGAGGTTGTTCTCTGGGGTGAGCAAGGAGGAGAAGTGATCCCAGTTGAGGAGATTGCCGAAAAGGCTGGAACCATTAACTATGAAATCATCTGTCTGGTTGACAAGGCACGAGTGTCCAAGGTCTTTATAAAAAATGGCGAACGATTCAAGGTAAAATCTCTAACTTCTAATTGAAAGAGACATAAGATCACATATGTAGAATACAATAAGGCTTGCTACCTATTTTCTTTCATTTGCCCTGAACTGACCCGCTACATCTCTACACAGCAATTCCTTCCTCGATTCTGTAAACAGGGAATGGCTGACATAATGCTTTAACCTCTTGTCGAATTTTTTCTAATTTTTCCCGATTGTCTTTTGCGTCTATTGCCTCGGTTACGAACTTCCCAATCTGTTTCATTTCTGCTTCCTTCATTCCTCTGGT
>PCSL01000104.1:0-1051 GCA_002772325.1 Chloroflexi bacterium CG23_combo_of_CG06-09_8_20_14_all_45_10 | reverse complement strand
ATACCAGCAATATCTAACGCTGTCTCCGCCTCTTTTCCGGTAACACCTTTACTCCGCAAATCAACAAGGATTAAATGGTTATCAGTCCCTCCAGTTACTAACCTAAACCTCTTTTCCATTAAGTATTCCGCTAATGCTCTGGCATTTTTCACAATCTGTCTGGCATAATTTTTAAACTCCGGCTTTAGAGCTTCGCCAAAAGCAACAGCCATTGCTGCTGTAGCATGGTCATGTGGTCCTCCTTGCATCCCAGGGAAAACCGTTTCGTCTATATCTTTAGCAAATCTCTCTTTGCACATTATCATTGCTCCTCTCGGGCCTCTAAGAGTTTTATGTGTCGTTGTTGTTACCACGTCTATGTAAGGAAAGGGTGATTGATGGACACCACCAACAATAAGCCCGGCAATATGAGCAATATCAGCCATGGAAATAGCTCCAACTTCCGCTGCTATTTCATGAAATGCCTTGAAATCAATCTCACGCGGATAAGCAGTTGCACCACAAACAATCATTTTTGGTCTTACCTCTAGAGCAGTTTTTTTGATTTCGTCATAGTCTAACAGCTCTGTCTCTTTGTTTACTCCATATTGAACCGCATTAAATAGCTTACCAGTAAAGCTTACCTTATGCCCATGAGTTAAATGTCCTCCCTGGTCCAATTTCATTCCCATAAACGTATCTCCAGGATTCATCAAAGCAAGATAAACTTCCATATTAGCTGGACTGCCGGAGTATGGCTGGACATTTACATGCTCTGCTCCAAATAACTTCTTTGCTCTTTCAATAGCTAAATTCTCGATAACATCGATAAACTTATTCCCACCGTAGTATCTCTTACCCGGATATCCCTCGGAATACTTGTCATTGAAAACAGAGCCAAGAGCCTCAAGAGTTGCTTCGCTAGGAAAATTCTCTGAAGGTATCAATTCAAGACCAGTGTTTACTCTGTCTAGCTCCTTCAGCATTGTGGTATAAACTACTTCGTCACCAATTTTTAAATTTTCGTATCCCATCTTTAACTTACCTCCTTTCCTTTCTTTAGGCTGTTTAA
>PCSL01000019.1 GCA_002772325.1 Chloroflexi bacterium CG23_combo_of_CG06-09_8_20_14_all_45_10 | reverse complement strand
ATCTATTCCCCCATATTGCTTTGGGTGGCGCCAGACCCACAAAGTCTAGAGATAGTAACAATTAAGCCAAAATGTGTCCTTCCAGCCAGAATTTCGCGATATTCAGGGAAGGTGAAAAGGGAGAACCTGCTAGTGTATAATAAGTCACAGAGGGATGTGAATAACGTTGAAAGCCATTAACTCCCCTCAAGGAGAAGATTATGGAAGATAGAGTTGCGCTTTTCATAGATGGAAGTAATTTGTATCATGCTCTAGAAAGTAATTTTAAGCGCCATAACCTCAACTTTGCCGAGTTTGCTAATAAGCTCACTGGTTCGAGACACTTATTCCGAACATACTATTACAACGTCTTGCAAGACCCAACTCGATGGCCTGAGGGCTACCGCGAACAACAGGAGTTCCTTGATATTCTCCGTAAGACGCCATATCTAGAGGTTCGACTAGGGAGTACCAAAATAGCCCAGGGTGTCCCTGTGGAAAAGGGCATAGATATTATGTTGGCCACAGACCTGCTACACTTCGCCTGGAATGGCCTTTACGATGTGGCAGTGCTGGTGAGCGGGGACTCTGACTTCGCTTATGCTCTTCAGGCGGTGAAGAACATGGGCAAGCATGTTGAGGTGGCTTACTTCGAAAGCAACGTATCTAAGGACCTCCTGGATGTAGCCGATAACCGGCACCTGCTGAACCGAAACTTCTTTAAGGGCTTGTGGTCAGGTAAACGCCGTACCAAACGTAAGAGGGTGAGTGAAGTAGTGGGAAAGCAAACCCAGTCTGGGTAGTAAGTGCGTCTCCCTTAACAAGCCCAGGATTTGAAAAGTGGGTGCTGAAGCAAGGCGACTTCTACTGCGCTCATAAGCTTGGTGTAGGTCACGTTTGTTTGAATTTGCCCAATGAACTGAGTAGACTCAATATAGGTTTATTAAAGGCGACAAATTAGAAGGGTAAGAATGGCTAAAGACTACTATCAAATTCTAGGAGTGCCAAGAAACGCCTCGGAGGAGGAGGTTAAAAAGGCCTATAGAAAACTGGCGATGCAGTATCATCCAGATCGCAACCCAAGGAGAGAAAAATGGGCTAATGAAAAGTTTAAGGAGATAAACGAAGCCTACGGAGTCCTCGGTGATCCCCAGAAAAGAAGGCAATACGACCAATTTGGCACAGTTGGCAATGTTGGTGACATTTTTGGAAGCCCTTTTACCAAGACAACCTTCGAGGATATGATGCAGGACTTTGGTGGAGCTGGCCTCGGATTTGATTTTCTGGACAACATATTTGGCGACTTCCTGAGGGGCAGGGGATCTTCATTTTCCTTTAAAAATTTCGCTGGGCCGGGAGGAGTAAGGTTTGAAGCTTGGCCAAGAGAGAAGATTAATTTGGATGAGATATTTGCCCAAACTCAGAGAGCTCAACGCCAAAATATCAACTATGAACTTACAATTTCTCCAAAAGAGGCCTCCCAGGGGACAATAAAATTGCTGAGAAGAAAAGGGAAAGGGTTGGAAGTGAAGATTCCACCGGGGGTAAAAACAGGCGGTGTAGTCAGACTGAGTAATGCCCGCCAAATAACCGATGGCCAACCGGGAGATATCTTGATCCGAATTAGAATAAGTTGACTCCGCTATTGACCTCGCTGATTAGTTTGACAAGGAATAAATAAGCATAATACCTGAAGACGAGCTTTAAGAAAAGTGGGAGCAGAAAATTAGCGTTTGGTATATTGTGGCGCCTTGCGAGCTCGTTTAAGACCGTATTTCTTGCGCTCTTTGATTCTGGCATCTCGGGTAAGCAAGCCTTCTTTACGTAGGACAGGTTTAAACAGTTCATTCTCCTTGACCAGAGCTCGGGCAATACCATGACGGATGGCTTCAGCTTGACCATTCACGCCACCACCCTCCACCTTCACCGTAACATGAAACTTGCCCCTGGTATCAGTGACTAGGAGAGGAGATTCAATCATGCGGCGATGCTCAAGGCGTGAGAAAACCTCTTCATAAGGCTTACCATCAATCGTTATCCCTCCATCCCCAGGAAAAAGCCTGACCTGGGCTATAGCACACTTGCGCTTACCCGTCGCCCAGATATAGCTTTCATCAGTCATAAGTTATCACCTTTCCTTTCTAACACTTCACCTCCCTCGCTCTCTGTAGGTTCTGAGCGCAGCGAAGAATCTCTCGACTCTTCGCGGAGTTTACCCTGAGTGAGATTCTTCGGTCGCTTCGCTCCCTCAGAATGACAAGGAGCAAAGAGCTCAGGGGGACAAAAAGAAGTCTGGGCATGGTGAGGATGCTCAGACCCAGGATAAACTCTAAGCTTCTTAAACATAGCCCTGCCCAAGCGATTGTGGGGCAACATGCCCTTGACAGCAAATTCAACAACACGGGTAGGATGGCTACTAAACACTTCCTTAAAGGTCGGGCTTTTTAAACCTCCAGGATATCCAGAATGTCTGTAGTAAATCTTTTGCTCAGCTTTCTTCCCAGATACCCTTACTTTAGCAGCATTAATTACCACAACGTAGTCACCGGTATCAAGATGAGGAGCATAAACTGGCTTATGCTTGCCCATAAGCAACCTAGCTACCTGAGATGCCAACCGGCCCAAAGTTTTCGCTGTGGCATCAACTATGTGCCATTCTCGCTTAATATCCCCAACTCCGGGGCTATAAGTTTTCATCTTCGACTCCCACAAGCTTCACCTCCGAGGACTCAAGCCCAAAAGGTTTAGAATAATTGACCTTGGTCAGCCATAAGCCACAAGCAGGGGCCCTAGGGCCAGCTAAACCCAAGCTCTTCGCCTCCATAATATCATAGAAATCCCCAATACCTATTTTGCCTAGACCCAATCTGCTCAAGAGCCCCACTGTATTACGCACCTGATGAGGCAAAAAGGAATCAGCTTCCACATGAAAAATAACAAAATCTTCTCTTTTGCTAATCTTCGCTTCGTAAACGTGGCGCACCGTACTTCTCACGCTACCTAAAGAAGTGGCAAAGGACATAAAATCATGCTTACCCTGCATGAGCTGACATGCCCTGCTCATAACTTCAATGTCTAAAATTTTGGGCATAAATAGAGCGAACATTTTGCTGAATGGCGACCTAGTCTCACTATTTAAAATATAATAACAATATTCCCGACTTAAAGCATCGCGCCTGACATTGAAATCATTGCTCACCTTATAAGCTGCTTTGACGGCGATATCACCGGGTAAATAATAGTTTAACGCTTTAACTAATGTCAGTGTACTCAACGCAGGCTTAGCCCAGAAACTTACCACTTGTCCTTTAGCATGCACACCAGCATCAGTTCTACTAGCTGCCATGACTCGGCTACTCTGTCCACAAAGTTTTTCTATAGCTCGCTCCAGCTCAGCCTGAATAGTAGCTAAGCCAGCTTGCCACTGAAAGCCATGATACTGCGTGCCATCATACTTTACAACTAAAACAAATTTTGTAAAGCTCACTGTTTAAGCAGTTCGATTTGAGCCATGGGAGCATTATCACCGCGACGAGGCCCCAATTTCACCAACCGTGTATAGCCCCCAGTTCGCTCAGCATACTCTGGGGCAATCTCGCCAAACAGCTTTTCAGCTACCTTTTTATCAGTAATAAAAGCTAAGGCTCGCCGCCTTGAAGCAAGACTACCATCTTTCCCCAAGGTAATCATCCTTTCAGCTAAGCTCTGAACCTCCTTAGCTTTGGCCTCAGTGGTGGTAATCTTCCCATAAGCTAAAAGAGCAGTTACCTGATTTCGGTATAATGCCCAGCGGTGACCTGTAGGCCTACCTAACTTCCGTCCAGCTACTCGATGCCTCATTCCCCTTCCCCTTTTTTTGTCTCAAAGTTGATAGGAAAACCTAATTTTGTAATTAGTTCCTCCACCTCACTTTGAGACTTTGCTCCAAGACCAGGTAATGGCAGCAATCCTTCCCTGCTCTTCTCCACGAGTTGCCCTAAATTCGAAATGCCGCCTCTCCTTAAACTATTGCGCGCACGAGTAGATAGACCTAATTCGTCTAGAGGAGTATCATATTGGTCAGGTGGAATTAGCAAACCACCGCCTAACCTCACTTGCTCTGCCACTGGAACCTCGAGAGCCCTAAAAGGGACAAACTGATTAATTAAGATATCAGCACTTTGACTAACCGCTTCCCGTGGAGAAATAGTACCATCCGTCCAAACTTCCAAGACAAGCCTTTCGGCGCTTCTTTCTTCTCCAAGTCTGATAGACTCTACCAAGAAATTAGCTTTGCGCACCGGAGTAAAAATAGCATCCACTGGCAGTGCTCCCACAGGTAGGCCATCAGCTGATTTAGCCGGTATATAACCCCTTCCCAATTCCACATTGAGCTCAACATAAAGTTTAGCCTGGGAAGAATCCAAGGTGGCTAAGTAAAGCTCCGGATTAGCAATTTGGAAATCTGCCGATGGCTTAATATCGGCAGCGCAGACTTTGCCTTCCCCCTCTACCTCTAGGAACAACTTCCCTGGCTGGTAAGAAAGAGGACGAAGCCTTAGTTCCCTAACATTCAGCAAGAATTCGATGACATCCTCTTTAACGCAAGGAATGGGGGAAAATTCGTGCTTAATCCCTTCGATCTTGACCCACGTTGTCGCCGCGCCAGGTAAGGAACTGAGGAGCACACGACGCATGGCATTACCTAGAGTAACGCTAAAACCAGTCTCTAAAGGTTCAGCAACAAAGCGCCCATAATTACCAGCGCTTTCAACACACTTTATTATTGGTATAGGTAGCTCCAACAGTAAATAGTCCTCCTGTATCACCTTGAATAATACTCAACGATAGCTTTCCCATCAAATTTGGGATCAATGTCATCTTTACCAGGCAAAGCTAGAACGCTGCCTGTCATTCCTTCTTCATCTAAACTTAGCCAGCCAGGTGTAGCCTTCCCCTTAATTTCCTTAACTAACCTTTGATAGTATTCAGTCCTTTTACTCGCCTCCCGCCACTCAATAACATCTCCTGAGTTTACCAGACAGGAAGGTATATCTGTTCTGCGCCCATTAACGAGGATATGACCATGCCCAACTACTTGCCTAGCTTGGGCACGTGAATCAGCAAAACTCAAGCGGTAAACTACATTATCTAACCGCCTCTCCAACAATATAAGAAGGTTCTCCCTGGTAACACCGGAAGCCCTCTTCGCTTCAGCGAAGAAACGGCGAAATTGCCGCTCCAGGACACCATAGCTAAAACGAACTTTTTGCTTTTCTCGCAATCGAAGCCCGCGATCGGAAATCTTACGCCGCCGCGCCGAGGAATGCCCTCCCGGGGGAATATTCCTCCTCTCTAGGGGGCACTTAGGACTAGAACATTTCTCCCCCTTAAGCATCAGCTTCTCACCAAGATAACGACATAAACGACAAGCTGGGCCCGTGTACCTTGCCATTTTTACACTCTCCTTCTTTCACGGGGACGACAGCCATCATGAGGAATAGGAGTCACATCTCTGATTCTGGTAATAGTGAGCCCGGAGGCCTGTAAAGCACGGATAGCTGCCTCACGCCCACTGCCAGGCCCTTTAATGTAAACTTCAACTCGACGTAGACCATCGCTGATTGCCCGCTGCGATGCCTCACGAGCGGCTAATTGAGCAGCATAAGGAGTACCTTTCCTTGAGCCTTTAAATTTGACCGTGCCCGAACTCCCCCAAGTAATAACATTGCCCTCCATATCAGTAATGGTAACAATAGTATTATTAAAAGTAGATTGGATATAAGCTTTGCCTTCGCTTATCCCTTTACGAGCCTTCTTTCCCGTCCTAGTTCTCTTTTTTTGCATTTGCTGCCTGATCCTTCGCGGAGTTTACCCTGAGCCAGATTCTTCGCTCGCTCCGCTCCCTCAGAATGACAAGAAGCGAAGGGCTCAGGACAAGCCTCCTTACTTCTTACTTATACCGCGTTTTTGACCTCTACCAGCCACCGTCTTCCTTGGGCCCCTTTTAGTGCGAGCATTAGTGCGCGTCCTTTGCCCATGAACTGGTAAATTCATGCGATACCTTACACCTCGAGAGCAACCAATATCAATAAGCCGCTTTATATTAAACTGAACTTCTCTCCTGAGGTCACCTTCCACCTTATATTGCTTATCAACAATACCCATTAGCTGGCTAACCTGTTCCTCAGTAAGATTTTTAACTCTGATATTGGGATCAACCTTAGCAGCAGTTAAAATCCGCTGACTTGCTGACGCACCAATGCCATAAACGTATTGCAAAGCTACTTTAATTGGCTTATCCTTGGGAAGATCTACACCAGCGATACGCGCCATCACTTATCCTTCAATTTCTAATATCTAAGCTCTAAATTCCAAATTCAAAACAGTTTTGGTCATTTGATATTGTTTAGAATTTCGATTTTCGTGCTTGGGATTTTTCATTTTTATCCTTGTCTCTGTTTATGCCTTGGATTCTCACAGACGACTCTAACAACACCTTTCCTCCTGATAATCTTGCACTTACTACAACGACGCTTAACTGAAGCACTTACTTTCATTCCCAATCACCAAAATAAAACCTTCCTATATTAAACTTTCCTGATCACCCTGTCAAAGCAAAAGCTACTTAAGCCGATAGGTAACCCGGCCACGGCTTAAGTCATAAGGAGAAAGCTCCACTAAAACCCTATCCCCGGGCAAAATCTTAATATAATGCTTCCTCATCCTTCCTGAAATATGCGCCAATACCATATGGCCATTAGCTAACTCGACACGAAACATAGTGTTAGGTAAGCATGCAATTACTTTACCCTCAACCTCTATCCTTTCTTTTTTAGCCATCTTAAGCCAGTATCTCAGCTTCGCCATCAGTAATAGCAATGCTATGTTCAAAGTGCGCTGAAAGGCTTCCATCGACTGTTAGCACCGTCCATTGGTTGGGAGCCAATCTAGTACGCCAATCTCCAGCATTGACCATGGGTTCAATAGCTAAGGTCATGCCCCTGCGGAGTAAGGGCCCTTTGC
>PCSL01000032.1:7205-7505 GCA_002772325.1 Chloroflexi bacterium CG23_combo_of_CG06-09_8_20_14_all_45_10 | reverse complement strand
ACTTCCTCCAATTCATCACGACATGCTTCAAGGGTATTGGCATTTGCATAGACACCATTAAAGCCAGGAATTTCCCCATAAAATGTGCTGTCGTCAGGAAGAATTTCATACTTGGCTCTTTTCATTACAGCATGAATATATTCCGTTAACATGCCGTCTTTCTCCTTTTTCTTCCTTAACCTTTGTTTACTCGATTCCCTTCCCATCTATGGCCAAAGCTTCCTCAACCCGCACGAATTCTTCTGCTGAAACCCTGCTTGAGGAACTCTTCATACTGGAGCTGAGGGGATTCGAACCCCT
>PCSL01000032.1:0-7181 GCA_002772325.1 Chloroflexi bacterium CG23_combo_of_CG06-09_8_20_14_all_45_10 | reverse complement strand
GAGGGGATTCGAACCCCTGACCTCCTCCGTGCAAGGGAGGCGCTCTCCCAGCTAAGCTACAGCCCCAAAAATCGCCAATTATTGTATCAAATTGTCACAGATCATCACATTTAGGAGGATTCATGTTCCAATCTCCTTGCCTATATTATAGTTAACCGCAAAATTCCTTATAATCCTCCCTCCCCTCGCGGGAGGGGGAGCTTACCTCACCTTTATCCCCTCCCACTAAGACGCATGGCTTTTTTATTGTCATGCTGAACTCGTTTCAGCATCTAAATCTCCTCACCTTGAGATTCCGAAACAAGTTCGGAATGACATTTGTCAATTTGCATCAAACGTCATCAAGGGAGAGGAATTATACGAAGTTATGTGGAAGACTATAAATTGCTTTATTATCCCAAATTATGCACGAGGTATCTAAATCATTGCAAAAATGACACGAAAATGAAGCTAGATGCATAATCTGGGATTATATATAACGAAAGAGCCGCCCCCTGGTTTAGTACCGTTTTAAATATCTTTTACCCAGAGCTACAGCCAACGGCATAAATTACAGTTCTACCTGTCATTGCGAGCCTTCTCTCCCCTCTGTCATTGCGAGGAGCGAAGCGACCGTGGCAATCCCCGAGTTCCCTCGCTCCGCTCGGGACCAGCCTCACAATAACTTCAGGTGAGGGTTTTTGCCATTGGATATACTTTCCTTTATAGTTATGTGCGACGATGAAACCGGTCCGCTTTCGCGTCCTGGCAAACTCAAACCCGTGGGTAGTCAGCGATGCGGCTACTTACCTAGTCATTACTCAGAAAAACTGGTCTAATTACTACTCAAGTGTCCCCCCAGGCTCGGATTTCGCCACTTACATTTACTTGGTTGCCTCACGAGGAGTCAAGCCTAACCCCGGTTACCGGATTAGAATCATGGAAGTGAGGCAATTGAAAGACACGGTAACAATAAAACTGGAGCTTAAGGAGCCTGACCCGAGGAAAGTTTATCCTCAAATCATAGTGCACCCTGTCGCTGTAACTGAAATAGCTAAGGGTGACCTGGAACCTTGCGACATCCTGAACTTCGTCTTCATTGACCAGAAAGGTCGAGAGCTGGTAGTTGCTTGATTTATCAGGCTCCGACTAGTTGCCTGATTTATCAGGCGGGAAAGCCCAATAAATTGGGCAACTACAGTAGTTGTGGCACAATAAATTATTCTAGACTCTCTCCTTTTGCTTTCCCTTCCTTGATAGGGCTTGCTAACCAATCTGCGATATTGGATATGAGCTGGTTATTGTCGAGGATGCCGTTATAGGGCTCCGTCATGAATGTGAAATCATAAATTGCCAGCACCTTCGATTCGTTAGCCAGAGCTATAGGTGACAATTCCTTCCTCGTCTCTATCAGCGACGAAAAGGTATTCTCATCAACAAGAGCAATGCCGCAGGTAACGTTGGCTGTGGTGATGGAACCAGCGGTGTAAAGAGCTATCTTCTCTAAATTCTTCGTTACCTCGTTTTCCTTGAATTTAGTAATGAATATGTTCCTGAAGTTAGCATCGTTTTCTTTGAGGTTATACAGGTAATCGGGCTCAAATATTAAGCCAAACTTGAGGGATATGCTGTTTATTTCAGTCCCTCTGATTGGGTCAGCAACCAATAATAGCTTTCCTTTGTTGTCCACAAACTCATTTATGGCTTCCCTTTCCTCTTTAGAGAACTTTTTCTGGGGGCAAGCTATGATAAAGGCATCTGCCTTCGTAAGTTCCTTTTTTACATCGTCTCCTGAGTTAAGGAACTCAATGGTCAAGCCCCTGGAAATAAGCCGCGACAGCAAAACATTAAGCTCCTCTATCTCAAATGCGTTATTATGAGCCATATCAAGCAGAATACTGCCCTTGCCCTTTTCATAGACATCAGAATACTCTGTTGATGGCTCCAGCGGAGCGGCAACCCACTCAAAGCGGGGCATCTCAACGGCAGGAGCTCGATAAAATCCGCCATAATAGTAAAGCCCCCGACCTAAGAGGACAACAAATATTGCGATAAGCAGAACAGCAATCTTTTTACCCAATTGACTCACCCTGGCTCAAAATAGACATAGTAATACCTGGCCATGAGGTCGGCCCGTGACATCAGATCTTTCACACTAAACCATTTTATAGGCCAATAATAGGGCTCCCACATATCGAGCTCCTCGTTTAAATTAACCACGCCATAATTCCTGATTCTTGCTAGTTTGGCAGCCTTTTGCTTGGCATCAGTAATTGTACCGATGCCATCTATAAGTCCAAGGCTGAGGCTTTCAGCGCCCGTATAGATTTCAGCTTTAGAAATTTCTTCACTTGATAATTTCAATCTGTCTCCTCTCTGGGACATGACTGCCTGGGTAAATTCTTGCCTCAGCCTTTCCAGTTCAAGTGTGGCTTTTGTCCTTGAGCCGCCAGTGCTCTTAAATGGCCCGGTAGTTATGATGTCCTCCTTCAATTCTTCCGGGGTAGGCAAGGTGGTCCAGGCACCTATGCTGCCAAGCTGAGAATTTGGCTCAGCATAAATAAAATTCGATGCTACGGCGATGTAATAGCCTCCGCTGGCTCCCATTACTCCTATTGAGGCAACCACAGGCTTTTGCATCTTCAGCCTGAGCACATCAAGATATACCTGTTCAATAACGCTCGCTCCTCCTCCAGGACTATCTATCTGTAAAATAACTGCTTTTATGTCTCGATTATCCCTGGCATAGCTCAGCATCTCCAGAATATCATCAGCATAGGCCTGTTCCAGAATAACTCCTGAAATGGTTATAGTCCCGATATACGGCTTGTGTATAACTGGGATAGAAATCAAGGCACCTATTATCAGACCAATCACAGCAAAAAAGGAAATAAAGCCAATACAGCGCCGTAAAAACCTCTTAAATTTCATTCTGGGCATTACTGACTCCATGCAACAAAGATTCTCCTCGAGGCATCGCTCGGGCTTTCCGGAGTTGTTGTTAATAGGATTTTCTCACCTTTTTGCCTATTTCCTCTTTGAAACACCAAGTTCCCTCACCTATGTCTATTATCGACAATCCCAGGCTCCCGGCTAGTTTGTCACTGATTATCAATTCCTCTTCACCCTCTGAAACAACCACATCACAGAGTGTAGCCACTGATACACAATTTCCCGTTAATACTTCAACCTTTGCCGAGCCTCTCAGCCTCACCACCCTTATTTCCGCGCCTCCCGCGACTTTATACCGCTCCATTGATGCTTCCCTAGTTTCGGGCCATAAGCCTAATGCCTGTGCTATACCTGAGGGAACCAATAACTCAGGATTTTCGGTTTCATACCCTGAATTTACCAGGGCAGGCATCACTACCTCCCTGCTTCCACTACTCACACTTATCTTCACCCTTAGTGCCATGCTTAATCAACCTTAGAGGTTTTATTTTGCCAACCTTGTTCTTCTTGATCCTCACCATTTTCCCTACCCCCCTCATGCTCTTATCACCTCCTATTTTGCCATAGTTACAGCAGAAGTTTAACTGCCCCATCACAAAATTGCAAGGCAACTTAGAAAGAGGAAAACTCAATGCTTCCCTCTTTCTAACTTGTCCTGAGGCTAGTCCTTATGGACCATAAAGGTGCCGCAGCCCTAGTATGTCACCCCAACCCAAAGTTTCCTTTTCGGTCTCTCCTACTGTAAGGGTCCAAGCATGCATAGTGAGAGCTGAGGTAAAAGGCATTCGCAGGTCGTCCAGGAAGACGGTATGACCCACTTCGTGGGTTGCTGTGTTCTGCATAGGGTAGGCTACTGCGTCAGCGGTATCAAAGAACATGTCAAATTCTAAAATTGCCTTGTTCTTCATATCCCACCACACCCAGGTGCCCCCAATGACTCCTCCAGCCCCATCCCAAGAAAGAAAGCCGACGCTATTTGTGCTATCTCTCTTCCCTGGCTTGTCGCTTGTAGTTCCTTGACAGGCAAAAAGACCTTTAGAGGTAGCATTATCCCACGTGTCAAAGGCTGCTGTGATATTGCCAAGTGCACCATCAGAGGGGCATCGGTTTCGTTGAACGACCAATAGATAGGAAGGCTCAACCATTTGGCATCGGCGTGGGTTTTGTAGGTAGGGTTATCTTCAGTGCCACCATCTACGGGGCTGACACTTGAAGCATAATGAAGAAAGACTACTAACTGCACGTTCTCGTTCCCTCGGACTGGGTTTGGTTTGCCATTGGGCGCCGCCCCTATCATCGCCACTGAAAGAAAGAGGACAAGAACAAAAGCTAAAACTACCATTATTAATTTTTTCATATTCCCTCCTCTTCTACTCATTGGACAGCTTTTAAGGCATTAACTCGACCGATGCTTGTAGTGAATCCAGTTGTGGGATCTTCTGAATTCTCTATTCTTGTTCTTACATCAGCATTGCTCCACCCCGAACTATTACTTACTTATTGAATCAGTTGTTTCTCCGGATAAGATATATTCCTGCCCGCCTTTGACCACCCTGGTAACAGTAAAGGTAACCGTGCCACTTTGTCTAATGTGCCCGGTTTTGAAGCTCACCTTCCCCTCTCCGTTAGTTGTCCCCGAGACTTCGCCAGTGTAAACACCGCTCCACTTCCCATATACTATAGCCTCTGTAAGTGGAATTTCGGAGGAGGTTATGGCAACTGTAGCCGTTGCCCTCCACCATCTCGACACGGTCTGCTTAGACATATCAATGCTTACCACCGCAGTGGGAGCGGCTGGGGCTGGTTCTTTTACCGTGATGGATACAGTAGCGATATCGCTATACGCTTTGCCATCATAAGCCTTATAGGTGAAGCTATCCGTGCCCACGTAGTCTGTGGTGGGATTATACTGCACTTCAGCAGTGGTTACCCCTGTGGAGACGATGGTCCCCAATGTCCCATTGGACGGCCCAGCCACCATGCTGAAAGTAAGGTTGTCGCCGTCCACATCACTGCCACTCAAGGTGATGACGACCGGGGTGTTCTTCTCAGTGGTGACAGACTTGTTATCTGCCACGGGAGTATCATTCACCGCAATCACGGTGATGGACACGGTGGCAATGTTACTATACGCTTTGCCATCATGCGCCTTATAGGTAAAGCTATCCGAGCCGGAATAGTTCGCCTCTGGCGTGTACTGCACCGCAGCCGTGGTTACTCCTGTGGAGGTGATAGTCCCCAATATCCCATGGGATGGCCCTGTTACAATGCTGAAAGTAAGGTTGTCGCCGTCCACATCGCTGCCACTCAAGGTGATGATAACCGAGGTATCCTCGTCAGTTATTACACCCTTATTCTCGGCTCCAGGTGGGTTATTTGGTGCTGATGAGACTACTGCGTTATAGGCATTTATTCGCTTTATGCCATAAGTTGACCACATAGTGCCCGCCTCATCTGCTGTGCCCTCAATGCGGCTGCGAACATTGACCTGGCTCGTCCCATACTCGGTTGCCCAGACAAGCCCGGCTAGTCCAGCCACATGAGGGGTTGACATCGATGTACCGCTAAGGGAACCATAGTTCAGTATGCCGATCCTGTTTCTATGGTTCGGCAACGTGGAGAATATGTCCACGCCAGGGGCAGCTATATCCACCCAGGCACCGTAATTAGAGAAACTTGCTTTGGCATCATTTTGGTCGGTAGCCGCAACCGCAATGCAATTCTCATAGTAAGCGGGATAGAGTGGGGCACTGGTATTATCATTGCCCACAGCCGCTACCAGCACACAGCCCTTACCCCAGGCATAATTTACCGCAGACTCCAATGTGTCCGAAGCTGAACTACCACCAAGACTGAGGTTGATTACCTTAGCCCCGTTATTGGCTGCCCAGTTAATGCCGTTGGCAACCCAGCTATAATAGCCACTGCCAGTATCTCCCAGCACCTTCACATTCATCAGGCTTGAATCAAAGCCTACGCCAGCGACACCCTTGCCATTATTGGTTATGGCAGCAGCAATACCAGCAACGTGAGTGCCATGCCCATAGTTGTCATCCACAGTTCTGCTCTGTGTGAAATTCTTGTTACCAACAATCTTTGCGGCAAGGTCCTCATGGTTCTGGTCTATGCCAGTGTCGCAAATAGCTATCTTTACTCCAGGCGAGCCTGTGGTGATATCCCAGGCTTCAGGTGCGTGAATCTTTACCATTCCCCACTGTTTTCCAAAGTAGGGATCGTTGGGTGTAAGAATCGCTTCGGCGACATAGTCAGGCTCAGCAAATTCAACACTTGCTTCCCCCTTGTAAGCCCTTACCTTCTCCGCGACTTTGTTCTCAGGGATTCTTACCACCTGAACATCTATCCCCGGGATAACATCCACCACCTTGCTTCCATACCTCTTGTGCACTCCAGCTTTTGTCTCCTGCGATGTGCCCGGCAAGAACTTGACCAGGATTTGGTCAGGCGCATGACCTTGGGCTTTGTCCGGTGTCTGGGCAAAAGCCAAACCACCCATTACACTCAAAAGCAATCCAACAATCAAGATGGGAACCAAAATTAACTTCTTCATTTGTGTATAACCTCCTACTCACACGGAAATTATCTTTACCTGAACATTCTTGTAGGTGCCGTCAACCTTGGATACTTTCCACACCTCAAAGGTGCCGGAAACACGGTCGCCTTTATCGTCAAAGGTGATAGTGCCACTGGCACCATCATAATTCTTTCCCAATCCTAGCAATGCTTTCCCTATGGCTTCCCCATCATATTTACCCGCTTTCTCTATCGCTTGGGCAATTAACTTAATAGCATCATAAACGGTATCACAGTAAACGCTGGAATCTTTCTTAAACTCTGTCTTATAGGCAGCAGCAAACTTATTATAAGTAGCACCTGACGGACCGGCAGCCCTGGTGCCGGCAACGATGGCTTTTTCCATAAATTCAGCACACTTTGGCTCTGCGAACATACCGGGACCATAATTGCCATCACAGCCAAGCCAAGCAATCTTATCCAAGCCCATCTCCAGAGCTTGCTTAAAGACTATGATGCCATCCTCAGCGTAGGTAACAGCAAGAACCACATCTGGAGCTCGATCCCTGATTTGTCCCAGTTCAGTACGGTAATCTTTCTTTGCCGGGTCGTAATGTATCGAAACTACGTGTTTGCCTGTCCATCCCTTTGCCTTAAGGGCATCAACAAGTGCTCCCTCTAAACCAACACCATAGGGATTGTCCTGAACCATCGTAGCA
>PCSL01000109.1:5032-7996 GCA_002772325.1 Chloroflexi bacterium CG23_combo_of_CG06-09_8_20_14_all_45_10 | reverse complement strand
GAGCCTGTTCCGAGTAAAACGAGAAATCTCACTCCTCGCAATGGCACAACGGATTGCCAGAGCCTGTTTAAACTCAAGATGAGCTGTGACTCCATACTTCGAAGTGTCCACCATCTATCTGAACTACATCACCCAAAAGCTTGACAATTCGACCTCAGCCTTTTAGAATAAAATAAACCTAAACTTTACCTCACGGTTGTGAAAAAACTGTCTTAGTTTGCAGCTTTGTTATATCCTCAGCAAGGTATGGCCAAGTATATTTTTCTTACTGGTGGTGTAGTTAGTTCTGTTGGTAAGGGAATTTCAGCAGCCTCCATCGGCAGGATACTGAAAAGCCGCTCTGTTTCTGTCTCAGTGCAGAAAATCGATCCTTATCTCAATGTTGACCCGGGGACAATGTCTCCTTCCCAGCATGGCGAGGTATTCGTCACTCAGGATGGGGCTGAAACTGATTTAGATTTGGGGCATTACGAGAGATTTATTGGGGTAGAGCTAACTCAGGCTTCTAATGTCACTTCAGGGCAAGTCTATTCTTCGGTCATCGCCCAGGAGAGACGAGGGGATTTTTTGGGAGGCACTATCCAGGTAGTTCCCCATGTAACTAATGAGATAAAGAAACGCATCAGACAAGTAGCTGAAATTTCTGGAGCCGACGTGGTTATAGTCGAGGTCGGTGGCACCGTGGGGGATATTGAAGGACAACCATTCCTCGAGGCTATAAGACAAATGAGGAAAGATGAAGGTAGGGATAATGTTCTATATATCCATGTTACCTTTTTGCCTTACATCACTGCTACTAACGAGCTAAAGACCAAACCAACGCAACACAGCGTCAACGAACTAAGGAGAATTGGTATTCAGCCTGATGTTATACTGTGTCGCAGCGATAAGGAAATATCTGAGGAAATAAAGGACAAGATATCACTATTTTGTGATGTTGATAAAGAAGCGGTGATCCCACTGGTTACCAGCGAGACTATCTACGAAGTGCCTTTGTTGCTAGAAGAAGCTGGACTAGGAGATTTCATAGTTAACCGCCTGAAATTGGAAGCAGCGGAGTGCAATTTGGATAATTGGCGAAATATGGTTGCCAAGCTAAAAACCCCTAAAGAGCCAGTAACTATTGGTTTGGTAGGCAAATATGTCGGGCTTCAAGATGCTTATTACTCTGTTCGTGAAGCATTATGTCATGCAGCCCTGGCCTATGATCGTGAAGTAAGGATAGAATGGCTTGACTCGGAAGAGTTGGATGTGACAAGCAATGGCAAGCTCAGGCAGGTTCAGGGGATAATAGTTCCTGGGGGCTTCGGCTACCGTGGAATTGAAGGCATGATAAAAGCAGCCAAATTTGCTAGAGAAAAGGAAATCCCTTACCTTGGCTTATGTCTGGGAATGCAAATTATGGTCATCGAGTTTGCTCGCTGTGTTTTCCATACCGAAAATGTAAATTCTACTGAATTTGATGCGGACACTGCTTATCCTGTAATTGACCTTCTCCCGGAACAATGTGGCATAGACCAAAAAGGTGGCACTATGCGACTAGGAACCTATCCCTGCCATCTGGTACCTGGTACAAAAGCCGCTCAGGCTTATAGTTGTGAAGTAGCCTATGAGCGGCATCGGCACCGTTTTGAATTCAACAACGCTTTTCGCCAAACATTGGAAGAGGCAGGAATGACAGCCAGTGGTCTATCACCAGATGGCAAACTAGTGGAAATCGCTGAGCTCAAGGACCATCCCTGGATGGTATCCTGTCAATTTCATCCTGAATTTAAATCTCGCCTCGACTGTCCCCACCCATTGTTTATGGGTTTCATTGGAGCAGCCAAAGAAACGCTCACTGAGGGTGCCCAGACAAGTTTACCTATAAGTTAAGGAGGAGCAATGAGGTTATTCCTGGATACTGCCAACATAGACCATATCCGTCACGGAGTAGAATTGGGGGTGATCAGCGGAGTGACCACTAATCCCAGCCTCGTATCCAGGGAAGGCAAAGTTAATTACCAAGAGCTGGTTAAGAAAATTTGCTCCATTGTCCCCGGGCCGGTGTCCACCGAGGTATTAAGCCAAGATGCTTCCGGAATGATAGCCGAAGCCAGAGAAATAGCTAAATGGGCCGATAATATTGTCGTCAAGATACCGGCTAGCCTGGAAGGGGTGAAGGCTACCTCAGTGCTAGCCAAGGAAAACATAAAGGTAAACTTCACCTTATGCTTCTCGCTGAACCAGGCTTTACTAGGAGCGGCAGCGGGAGCTACCTTCATCAGCCCTTTTGTGGGCCGGCTTGATGACATTGGTGAGGACGGCATGAAAGTAGTAGTTGACATTGTGGAATATTTGGACTACTATCAACTACCCACTCAACTTATAGCCGCTAGCATTAGACATCCGCAACATTGCTTTATGGCAGCTAAGGCTGGCGCACATATCGCCACTGTACCATACAAAGTGTTACTACAAATGATTCAACACCCTCTAACTGATATCGGCGTCAAGCGCTTCGCCGATGACTGGAGAAAGGTCATGGGGGATAAGGAGTAGTCAGCAATCAGCAATCAGCAGCCAGCATTTAGCTGATAGCTGAAAGCTGAGAGCTATTAAAGGGAGGTTTCCATGATAACTATGGCTCAACTAGAAAGTAAAACCCGCGATGAGCTAGAGGCGTTAGCTAAGGAGCGAGGAATCAGCGGCTATTCTGCTTTAAAGAAGTCAGAGCTCGTCATGCACATCCTCAAATTGCAAACAGAGCAGCAGGGAAATCTGTTCCTAACTGGCATACTGGAAACCATGCCCGAAGGCTATGGCTTTCTGCGCCAGGATAGCTTTCTGCGCAGTGCTAACGATGTTTATGTGTCCAACTCTCAGATCCGCCGCTTCAACCTAAGAGACGGCGACTATATCGGCGGACAGGCTAGACCCCCAAAGGAAGCTGAGAAATACTATGGCTTGCTTCGAGTAGAAAGC
>PCSL01000109.1:1487-4986 GCA_002772325.1 Chloroflexi bacterium CG23_combo_of_CG06-09_8_20_14_all_45_10 | reverse complement strand
CTTCGCTGACACCAACTTTCCCAAACAAGCTCATCAATCTAGAAACGACATCAAATGATTTATCCACCCGCTTGATTAACCTGATAACGCCTATAGGCAGGGGACAAAGAGGGCTTATCGTCTCCCCCCCAAAGGCAGGCAAAACTGTGCTTCTTAAGAAAATTGCCAATGCCATCATCACCAACTACAACGATATCCATCTTATGGTTTGCCTCATTGGGGAAAGGCCTGAGGAGGTTACCGACATGAAGAGGTCAGTGAAAGCTGAGGTTATAGCTGCTACCTTCGACGAACCGGTGGAAAACCAGACTCGAGTGGCCGAATTAGCCCTGGAGAGGGCTAAAAGATTGGTAGAGATGGGTAAAGATGTCGTCATGCTCCTCGATGGCATCACCCGCCTCACCCGAGCTTATAATCTGGCCATGCCTGGCAGTGGACGCACTTTATCCGGTGGTATTGACTCCGCAGCTCTACATCCACCCAAGCGCTTCTTTGGCACCGCGCGCAATACTGACGAAGGTGGCAGCTTAACCATCATCGCCACTTGCCTGGTAGATACCGGCAGCCGCATGGACGAACTTATATATGAAGAGTTCAAGGGGACAGGCAATTTGGAGCTTCACCTGGATAGAAAACTAGCCGAGAAGAGGGTTTTTCCGGCTATAAACATCGTGCCTAGTGGCACCAGAAGAGAGGAGCTTTTGCTAGACGAAAATACTTTAAAACAAGTATGGTTGCTTAGACGCATAGTTAACATGGTAGCTAGCGATTCTCCCCACCCCGCCGAGGCTACAGAAAGAGTACTGGAAAGACTAGCCAAAACGAGAAATAACGCTGAGTTCTTAGCCACCCTATCCAAAGAAGTATAAGCTTACCTTTTGCCTTCAGCTACATCCCTTCCATAACTAAGATGATGCCAGTAAGCTTAGTTTGTGTTCCACGCCATTGCCTTTCCATAGACCAGGGTTTTATAATCTCCTCATGAACCCTGAAGGGCCAAGCTGGATAGATAAAATTAGGCTCAAGGTCAAGAAGAACCTGGGTATGAATATCTTCCTCTGCGATAGTTGCCAATGGAACTGGCGCAGTGCTTGCCATCGTCCTGAGCGTCCCAATGCTACCTGGTGCCCTGATTACAAGAAAAAGGGGAAATAGCAACTGCAATTGCTATTCTGCAGCAAAGTTAAAAAGCTTCCTTCGAGATAAAGGAAGCCTTTGATTTTCTTATGGTGGAGGCGGGGGAGAGTTGAACTCCCCGTCCAGAAGAAGGTTGCCAGAATATCCTACAAGCTTAGTCAGCTCCTTTTATCTCATCTAGCTTTCATCTGCTGACCGAATCCAGCTAGACCAGCCGATTTTTTCTTAGCCAATCCCTATCGACATTAGGATTGGAGCACCTCGATTTTTTAACACCCAATCCTGACCTTCGAGGAGAGGCCAGGTTGGATGTGAACCTTTAAGCGTAAACTGGTTCGGCAGTTGTTTTTTGCCACTTGTTTTATGAGGTAAGTGGCACCTCAACTTGCAATTCTGTAGGCCTTCCCCTGTCGAAACCACGCGCCCCCATTTTTGTAACCTTGCTTCTGTATCACCTCCTATTTACGCTTAACCTTAAGAAGCTCCCTTTGCTTTCCTGAAACTCCTTAGGGCTAAGGAGGCAAAAATAACTACCAGCACTCCGCAGAGAATCTTGCTACAAGGTGCGGGACAAAGCGCTGAAACCGCTCCTAAGGCACCAAAAACAATAGCCAAAATATGCCAAATCATTTTCACCTCCTTTTAAGCTTCAGCGCTCGCTCTATTTCCCTTCCCACCTCGCGGCGAGCAATAGCCTCCCGTTTATCGTAAATCTTCTTTCCTTTAGCCACCCCCAGCTCTATTTTAGCTACCCCATGTTTAATATACAGCTTGAGGGGCACTAAAGTCAAACCTCGTTGTGCCACCTTGCCTGCCAGGCTATCAATCTCTTTCTTGTGGAGCAAAAGCTTGCGAGGTCTGGTGGGCTCGTGAGTATTATAGCTGGCAGCATCATAGGAGGCAATGTGACTGTTATATAGCCATAGCTCTCCATTTTCCGGCTTGGCATAGGCATCACACAAGTTCACCTTGCCCTCCCTGATTGATTTAATCTCAGAACCCTTAAGCACAATGCCCGCCTCAACCATTTCCTGAATATGATAATCGTGATAAGCTTTGCGATTAATGGTTATTACCCTGGAATCTTTTGCCATAGGGAAATTTTACCATTAGGACCGTCCTTTGTCATTGCGAGGCTTGTCCCGAGCGTTAGCGAGGGAACTCGACGAAGCAATCTGGTTGTGCAGTAATCCATAATGTCCTGCATAATATCTTGTAAATCCTCTCCCTTCATTTGTTTTTCTCGTAGCTGTGGGTCTTTAGACCCACAGGGCGAGGCTAAAGCCTCGTCCCTACGATTAGAGAACTAAGGTGAGGGTGAATTACAAGGAATTTTGCCGTTAACTATATGTTAAGGAGGGAGCATTTACATGAGTCGTGCTGACAGATTTTATCTATTCATAACCGTTTTTCTGGTTATTGCCATAGTAGTTGGTGGTGTGATGCTAGCAATAAAGCATAGCAAGAGCCAACCTGTGGAAATTGTTTTATCTCAAACTATGCCTCCTGCGCCAAGTGGCGAGGTTTATATTAGCGGCGCTGTGGCTAATCCCGGCATTTACTCTCTAAAAGAAGATGACACCATACAAGCTCTTCTCTCAGATGCTGGAGTTGAACCTGACGCCGACCTCAGCCACATTAAAATTTACCTTCCACGGGAAGGTGAAAAGCAATCCCCTCAGAAGATAAACATTAACCGAGCAGAAGCCTGGCTTCTTGAAGCCTTGCCAGGTATAGGTGAAAGTAGAGCACAGGCTATTGTGGACTACCGCAATGAAAATGGCCCCTTTAAGCGCATCGAGGACTTGCTCCGTGTCAAAGGCATTGGCGAGGGGACGTTTAACAAAATAAAAGATTATATAACCGTGTCAGATTAAAAGCTGTTGCTTTCTTCGCTTTTAGCTCCTTCACACTAACTAGCAAACCTCTCCAAACCCGCTGGCTGGGCTATACAAATGCTGAAGTATTTCCAGGTTGCTCTATCCAAGTAGCTGAACTACTCATCGGGCATCTAAAGCTTTCCTATTCGAAATACCTTTGTGCCACAAAGAGAACAGACACCTTGAACTGCTGGTCTATTATTTTTGAGTGTAATTTGCCTGGGGTTCCTTATCACTACTTTCGTTCTGCACTTCATACAATAAGCTGTTGCCATATTACCCTCCTTGTTCCAAATTTCTTATATTTCTACCACCGGAGCAAAGGCCATGTCAATAGTACTTAGGTCAGGTTTTGCTCTCCAAATCCGCCTAGTGAGATAATAGCAAATGTCCCAAGTTTTCGCCTGGCCCAGTCTCAATTATACTAGCCAAGTTCGGCACTCCTCATTTCAGCAATTTGTCAAAGTTAAGCACCTTCAGAA
>PCSL01000109.1:1198-1443 GCA_002772325.1 Chloroflexi bacterium CG23_combo_of_CG06-09_8_20_14_all_45_10 | reverse complement strand
ATAAAGTATTGGTCAGGCATTTCACGGACTTCCACGCAGTAAATTTGGTCAACCTTAGCAACCGAATCCTTATCCAACTCAGGACATTCAAGTTTGGAAATTTCGACATGAAATTCATATCCAGGCCGTCTATGCTCCACACCTGTGACTGGTATAATCAGCACTGTGCCTGGTAAGGTAATGCCGGGATTATTGATAATAAGCGCAGGGTGCTGCTCCGCAAATGTCCGCTGCCCGGATGAGGG
>PCSL01000109.1:272-1108 GCA_002772325.1 Chloroflexi bacterium CG23_combo_of_CG06-09_8_20_14_all_45_10 | reverse complement strand
CTATTTATAAAATCCTATCCACTGGAAATTAAGAACTGCTAAGCCTAAAAGCTGCACGCTGCCGAGAGAGCATTTGCTTAGCAGTTTCTATATTCTCATTTGTAGGTCCTTCTAATGCCTGCTGAATGGCTTTTGTGTGCTCAGGACTAAGTGGTTGTATTAATTCTCCCTTGAACTTTTCTAACACGGCATCCAAAAAAGCTTCATCAGCTCCTGGTTTTGTCAAAGCGCGTGTGAAGTCAATAGGTTGCATAAGCTCCAAGCCCTTTACTATTTCCAGGCTATATACATACTCCAGTAAAGTCTCTTGAGAGGCTTCGCCAAATATAAAGATTACCCTATCAGCTATTTCTTTGACCGGCTCAGGCGAGGACGGTGTGAATCTTGGGCTTTCTCCAGCGTAAAACAAGCTATAAGGGCGTCCATCAATAACACGCTCCATTGGAAGTCGCACAATCTCATGTCCCTCTAATTTTGCTAGTCGCGGTTCGAAATCAGTGAGAGGGTAGGGACCATGCTTATACCAGATATATGTTAAATCGGATGCTTGTCTTCCTGTAGCCTTGAAGTATTCATAGTCAATCAAGAATAACAACTTAGCTAGCGAAACTGTCAAAATACCCTTTCGATGTGTATCAGTGTATGGGGCTATCTTGCTTACTAGGTAACCTATGAGGTGGTCTGTCTGATCGAACTGCAAATTTTCCCTCCCTTTGGTAGTAGAGTTACCAAAAGTATAAACTAAGTTCCTCCAATTATCTTAATGCCTCAGATAACAGAGGTCAATAGGCTCCCTCTCCAAATCCGCTGGCTGGGCTATCTCAAGTTCGTTTTGT
>PCSL01000109.1:0-265 GCA_002772325.1 Chloroflexi bacterium CG23_combo_of_CG06-09_8_20_14_all_45_10 | reverse complement strand
GCGTGTCTTAGCCTTCTTGCTCCGAACCTTGTCTTGCACCTTCCTATCACGGAATCCCTTCATGCGGAACCAGGATGGAGTGCGATAACCTTTCATGGTCTCTCTAGTTTAGCTCAGTAATGAAATTCCTTCGAAACTCACCTGCTGAGCTCTATCAACCCTTCTTAAATCAGAGCATTGCTCACAGTTCTTTGACTGGAATAGCAGTTAAGGTCTCCACGGTATAATCGGTCGCAAAGCCGGTCTCCATCACGAAATTCATTGC
>PCSL01000042.1 GCA_002772325.1 Chloroflexi bacterium CG23_combo_of_CG06-09_8_20_14_all_45_10 | reverse complement strand
TTTGCTAAATAAGAGCGATTTATGATCTACTGGGCGCAATTACTGCATTTCTATCAGCCGCCAACACAATCTCACCGCGTTCTGGCTAGAGTTTGTCACGAGTCCTATCGTCCCCTTCTTCAGGTTTTCAGAGATTATCCCTATGCTAGGGTCACGGTTAACATGTGTGGTGTTCTTACTGAGATGCTATCCGAGCACGGTTATGGAGACATTATAGAAATGCTGAAGGAGCTAGCAAAGAATGGTCAGATAGAATTCACTGGCAGCGGCAAATATCATCCTATTTTGCCTCTTATTCCTAAGGGTGAGGTGGAAAGGCAGATTATGGAAAATGCCGGAACTAACCGTCAATTTCTGGGCAGTCTTATTCCTAAAGGCTTCTTTCCGCCTGAGCTATGCTATAGCTATGATATTGTTGAGCCTGTTCTCCAAGCTGGACATAAGTGGATTCTCCTCAGTGGTGTCGCTTGCCCCGTTGATTGGCCCGTGGATATGGTTCATGAAATTGAATTTGAGGGAAGAAGGCTGGCAGTTCTCTTTCGTGATGATATTTTGAGCAACAAGATTAGCTTTCGCTCTATAACGAGCCACGAGGTTTTGGAGCATCTGAGGCAACTTGGTGTTGAGGGAGAGAATACTTATGTTATAACTGCTATGGATGCCGAGACCTTTGGTCATCACATCAAAAATTGGGAAATTGAATTCCTGGCTGAGGTTTACCAGGAACTGAAGCTGGGGGAACGAGACAGCAGGCTTGCCCCGCCGGGAATAGCTGTGGCAAAACAGGCTTGTGACCCCTCGGATACACAAGGAGTGCAAATGGTTTGTCTCAGCGAACTCCTGGACATTTTCCCTCGTGGAGCAGTTATTCAGCCCAAGCCCTCGTCATGGAGCACCAGTAAAGAGGATATTGAATTAGATAATCCTTATCCTCTGTGGCGTAGCAAGAGTAACGAAATTCATGAATTACAATGGGAACACCTGGATATCTGTCTAGACATGACCAAAAAAGCATTAGCCTGGGCTGACAATGTCGAAAGCAAAAACTATGCTCTAATTGCTCGTGACCTTATGGATCGTGCTCTTCATAGCGATCAATTTTGGTGGGCTAATGGAAAGCCAAGGTGGGATATTAACCTGGTGCATAAAGGATTACTGATACAAAAAGAAGTGATTTTGAACGCTTATAAAGCTATAAATACTAGTGATGTTAGTCAGGAGAAGAAAAGGGAATATTACTATCGTCTTGCCGGTGCCAGGGCAGTGGAGCAAAAAATAGTGGACAAGCTGCTGGAGGCGGAGGAAAGTTAGAAGTTTCCCAAGAGGAGTTAGGAACTATGGTTGAGTGGCTAAGGTTTAACTGGCTTTCCATCGCGGTACCTGTACTGGTTTTTTTTGGTGTCTTTTTCATCTCTTTATGGCTTAGGCGGATTGTTTATAATGCACTGGAGCGCTGGCTGAAGGAAAGGAGAGCGGAAATTGGAAAGATTGCTATCTCCGTCACCAAGAATCCTTTTCTTCACTGGCTACTAATATTAGGCCTTTATATTGCTCTTCAGGTTTCAGTCCTGGCGCCACAATGGAAGAGCCTTGGTGGCGAAATTCTAGCTAGCATTTTCATTGCTTATTTTGGCTGGATTTTGATCCGATTGAGCCGAGAATTCATTGCTCTTTGCTTGAATAAAGTAAAGGCTCCCAATCAGGCAATCACTGCCACAACAACTATTACTCAGATAGTAATCGTAGTCATTGGTGTCTTAATGCTGCTTGAACTCTGGGGAGCACCTATGGTGCCTATTATCATTGCCTTAATTACAGCCATAGTGGTTGCTATTCTCATTCTTCGTGATGTTTTTCCAGGCATGCTTTTTAGTTTTCAGTTAATTCAAGGGAGGCAGATTAAGTCAGGTGATTTTATCAGATTGGAATCAGGAGACGAGGGCTATGTCGAAGAGATAACTTGGAGAAATACCCAGATAAGAACCTTAGATGGCAAAACGATCATTATCCCCAATACTAAGTTAGTGAAAACTACCGTCATCAATTATGGGAAACCAGTCAAAAAAGCTACAGAGCCCTTTCACTTTTCCACCAGGCTCCATTTAAAGGAGTTAACTGGTTTGAAAGCCAGTAATTTATCCCAGCTAGTTAGCCGGCTAAAAGAGGTTCCTGATGCTGTGATTTACTACCATACTCATAGCTTTCTTGAGGAATACCAGTTCCTTACCCCGGAGCCAGCTAACGATTTTGCCTTATGGGTAGAAGAAGCCTTGGGGTATGAAATTTTAGCTGAAAGGCTGGCAAGCATTGATACTTTTGAATTCCCTACTATCGGAGCATTGAGGCAACGAATTATTGGAGTGATGCAGGATTTTCTAGCTGGAGTCACCAATGAGCGTGAGGCACCCCAGGATAATGAATTTCACTTCATTAAGTCAATAGATGTTGTGCTGCCTACCCCCTATGTCGCTCATGACTTACGGGAATTCATCGATATATTAAGGAAGATAAGCATAAACTCCCTCTATTTCCACATTTTTGAAGCCAAGTTAAGGCTACAGCGGGGGACCAATGATTTTTCCATGTGGCTTGAAGACTGCCTGGGAGAAAAAGAGCTGGCGGAGCAAATTGCTCGTCTTGACCCTTATAATTACACCCTGGAAAATCTCAGAGAAACCGTCTTTCAGCTTTGTAAGAAAAAACTATGAGAAAAGCACCAGCAAAAGCAAGCAAGGTCAACATTAGAGATTATGAACCTATCGTGGGTAGAAGCTATATCGAGGAATTGAGGATGCTTGCTGACAAATTATCGGGCAAAACCATTCAGAATATAAATTCGACATTTGTAGGTGGTGGTGTCGCTGAAATATTGTCTCATCTTGTGCCACTGCTAAACCAGCTAGGAATTGACACCAGATGGCACATTATCACAGGTGAGACTCAATTTTTTGAGGTGACGAAAAAATTCCATAATGCCCTCCATGGTAAGATAGAACACGTTTCAGACAATGATTTTGCCTTATTTCTAGAAACTACAGAAAAAAACTTAAGTGAACTTGAGTTTCCTGGTGATATCTTATTTATTCACGACCCGCAACCAGCAGCCTTAATAAGCAAAAAGAAGGATATTGGCGGCAAGTGGATATGGCGATGCCATATAGATATCTCTCACCCTGACAGTAAAGTGTGGCAATTTTTAAAGCAGTATATTGTTAATTACGATGCCGTAGTCTTCTCTTCCCCCAACTTTGTTCAAGAACTGCCGATACGGCAGTTCTTTGCCCCGCCATCCATTGACCCCCTGAGTGATAAGAATAAGGAACTGCTTCCCGAGAGCATAGACGCCATTTTGGCTAAATATGGCTTAACTCGGGACAAACCTATGATTCTTCAGGTGTCTCGCTTCGACCGGCTAAAAGACCCTCTAGGGGTAATTCAAGCTTTTGAGCTGGTAAGGAAGAACTTCGCTTGCCAACTGGTTCTCGCCGGTGGCACTGCCAGTGACGACCCTGAATCTCAAGAGGTGCTAGAGGAGGTACGAGAACGAGCTGGAGGTAACCCAGATATTCATATCCTATCTATGCCTCCGGAGAGCGATATTGACATTAATGCTTTACAAACGGCAGCCACTATAATTATGCAAAAATCTCTAAGAGAAGGTTTTGCCCTCACAATAACCGAGGCTTTATGGAAGGCGAAGCCAGTGGTGGCCAGCGCTGTTGGTGGCATACCTCTCCAGATAAGAAACAAATTCACTGGGCTTCTATGCCACAGTGTTGAGGGAGCAGCTTATGCCTTAAGACAACTCCTGGCTAATCCTGACTATGGCCATTGGCTAGGGCATAATGGAAGGGAGCACGTGCGTCAGCATTTTCTCATCACACGGGAAATTAAAGACTATCTGCTCATGATCCTCGCTCTAGAGCGTAACGAAGATATTATTTATCTCTGAGAAACATCATTGTGAGTGAGATTTCCCCTAATGGTAGAGAGAATGGTACAATGGTTTATGCCGTCGACTATAAATGATGGATAAAAGTGAATTACAGAGGCTGGCACAAGATAAGCTTAAGGATTATCTTTTTATTGTAGTTTCCAATAGAGAGCCTTATATCCACAGTTGGGTTGGTGAGGAAATCAGATATTCCAGACCTGCCAGCGGACTTACCGTAGCCCTAGACCCGGTGATGCAAGCTTGTGGTGGTATATGGATTGCCTATGGCAGCGGAGACGCTGACCGTGAGGTAGTGGACAAAGAAGACAAGATTTCCGTGCCCCCCGAAGCTCCTCAATATATTCTAAAACGCCTGTGGTTGTCCAAGGAAGAAGAAGAGGGTTATTATGATGGCTTCTCCAATCAAGCACTTTGGCCTCTTTGCCATATTGTCCATGTCAAGCCAAAGTTCGATGAGAAGGACTGGAATACATATAAGGAAGTCAACCAGCGATTTGCTGATGCCGTGTGTGCCGAGGTAGGAGAGAAAAATGCCTTTGTTTTTATTCAAGATTACCACCTTACTCTGTTGGCGAGAAAAATTAAAGAACATTGTCCCAGAGTGATTAGCGCTCAGTTCTGGCATATACCCTGGCCTAACTATGAAGCCTTCCGAATTTGCCCTTGGCACGAGGAGATTTTAGATGGGCTTTTAGCTAACGACCTTGTTGGTTTCCATATTTTGCATCATTGCAATAATTTTCTGGAGACTGTCGACCGTATTCTAGAATGCCGAATCGAGCGGGAAAAGTATGCTATCGTCAGGAAGGGTCACAGCACTTTCGTTCGCCCCTTCCCTATAAGCGTGGATTTCCACGAAGTATCGGGTCGAGCCAGTGGGGAGGAGGTGACTAAGGAGATGGAGAGGTTACGACACCAGTACGACTTAAGGCAAGAATTTATCAGCATTGGCATTGATCGCCTGGACTATACCAAGGGTATACCGGAGAGACTCAAGGCGATTGACTTATTCCTGAGTAAGAATCCCGAATATGAAGGTCGTTTCACCTTTGTGCAAGTAGGCGAACCAAGTAGAGTGCATATTGACGAATACAAAAAAATAAATGAGGAAATTGGCGAACTGATAGACGAGATAAACTGGCGCCACTTTAGAGGTCGCTGGAGACCAATACTTTATATTAAAGAACACCTCTCTCCTCTCACTTTAGTTGCCTTGCAAAGATTAGCCAATTTCTCTATCGTGAGTTCCCTCCACGACGGAATGAACCTCGTGGCTAAGGAATTTGTTTCCTCCCGACTGGATGGGGACGGGATACTCATTCTGAGCAGATTTACTGGCGCCGCCCAGGAGCTTACTGAGGCTTTACTTGTTAACCCATATTCAGTGGACGCCATAACTGAGGCAATCAAAAAAGCAGTGGAGATGCCAGAGGATGAACGAAGAAGGAGAATGTCTAAACTGCGAGCAGTAGTTCAAGAAAACAATGTCTATTCCTGGGCAGGTAACATAATATCCGAGATAGCTAAATTTGAATTTCCCGAGGGCTGATTGCGCTATCTTTTTCAATTTTGGGACGAGGTCTGGGAGCAGGTCAAAAAGGCAAAGCAGCTAGTGCTCTTTTTGGATTATGATGGTACTCTCACCCCGATAGCAGCTAAACCTTCGATGGCTCAACTACCACCTCGAACCAGGGGGATACTGGAAGAGATAAGTCATCATGGCTTCTTTAGGGTAGCTATAATCAGCGGTCGAAGCCTGAGCGAGATAAAAGCGCTTATAGGACTGGAAGGCATAACCTATGCTGGTAACCATGGTTTGGAAATTGAATGTTCTCTTCGTCATTGTGAGGGGCAGAGCCCCAAAGAAATCTTCTTCATCCACCCTATAGCTATAGAGTTTCAACCTCTTCTAACAAAAATTGAAGAGAGGCTTAAGGAGAAACTGGCGGGCATTGATGGCATTCTCATCGAAGATAAGGGGCTTACCCTGAGCGTCCACTATCGCCTGGTAAAGGAAGGTGAGGTGGAGAAAGTAAAGACGCTTTCCCATGAAGCAATTTCGACAGCAGAAGGCCATTGTGCGTCAAAGGCTAAGCAATCCCACCTGCTAGAGGTCACCGAGGGTAAGAAGGTGCTCGAGGTGAAGCCTGTGCAATGGAATAAAGGCAAGGCTATTGAATGGCTGCTGGACATTTACGGGAGACAAGGAAGCCTGCCTATTTTTGCTGGTGACGATATCACTGATGAAGATGGCTTTAAGGTCATACGGAAGGTGGGTGGTATCTCCATTTTCGTTGGCGAAGAAAAGGTTTCCAGTTCGGCAAATTACTACCTGAGCTCCCTGGATGAGCTATGTTGTTGGCTGGAGAAATTGTCTCAGTCGGTTGAACCGTTTACATCTGAATCATTTATCTCTTCCTGAGTTTTCTTGCTAAGCCTGATAAAGGACTTCAGTTAATGAACGGGGGATCATAATAAAGAGATGCCTCCTTAAAGCAACCACGACTAGGAAAGGTAATCAAGGTGGCTTATTCTTTTTCACTGGTGCGCGATGTGTTACATTGTGGGCTATTCTCTATGCTATGGTATGATATGCGGTGGTGAGGAAAAAATAGGAAAAACTGAGCACGGCAGTAATGACGGATGGAGGTAAAGCAGAAATCATGTTCCCGAGGCTGAAGCTGCCTCCCCGCATAGGGAGGCTGGATGAACTTGCTCATAACTTATGGTGGAGCTGGCACGCCGAAGCACGAGAGTTATTCCGAGCTTTAGATTATCAGTTGTGGAGAGTGAACAATCACAATCCCGTGAAGCAATTATGCCAGATTAGCCCCGACCGGCTGCGTGCTGCGGCTAATGACCTGGTATTTCTGATTTTGTACGACAAAGTGATGGCTCATTTCGATGCTGATAGTTTAGCCTGTAATACCTGGGCTGCCACGAGGCACCCCAGGCTCTTAGTTAAGCCCATCGCTTACTTCTCGCCGGAATTTGCCTTTCATACCTCACTGCCAATATATGCCGGTGGGTTGGGTGTCTTAGCGGGAGATTTTTGCAAAGAGGCTAGCGATGTTGGCTTGCCGCTGGTTGCCGTGGGTTTTATGTATCCTCAGGGCTATTTTCACCAGCATATCTCGGGTGAAGGCTGGCAGGAAGAAGTCTATGATTACCTTGATTTCACAGATATGCCTATTAGTCCAGTGTTTTCCGCCGATGGAGGGAAGGTTGTAACCCAGATCCAACTAGAAGATAGGACTTTATCCGTTGCCGTGTGGCAAGTACGAGTTGGCTGCAGTACTGTTTACCTGCTGGATACTAATATTGACGAGAATGCTGCCCGGGATAGAGAATTCTCCGCTCGCCTTTATGTTGCTGATTCCGAAATGCGTATAGAGCAAGAAATTGTTCTCGGCATTGGAGGGGTGCGAATTATAAGAGCATTAGGTATTGATCCCGCTATCTGGCATGCTAACGAAGCGCATACCGCTTTCATGATACTAGAACGGGTGAGGGAAGAAGTAGCTGGAGGTACGTCTTTCAGTGAGGCTGTTCGGCGGGTACAACAGACAACTGTATTTACCACTCACTCACCGGTCCTGGCGACTCAGGATGTCTTTCCTATCCGTCTTGTGGAGAAGTATTTCCATGGTTATTGGGAGTCTCTTGGGCTTAGCCGCGAAGACTTTTTGAAGTTAGGGCAATATGATGGCTCTGGTGGTGAAGCTTTCAGTATGGCGGCACTTGCTTTGAGGATGGCCAACCAGCGTAATGCTGTGAGCCAGCTTCATGGTCGAACAGCAAGGAAAATATGGCATGGGCTCTGGCCTAATGTCAAAGAAGAGGAAGTGCCTATTTC
>PCSL01000031.1:188-8074 GCA_002772325.1 Chloroflexi bacterium CG23_combo_of_CG06-09_8_20_14_all_45_10 | reverse complement strand
CAGAACAATTATGGTGACATTTTCACTGGACAGCAACAAACAAGCCCAGATTTGTTTAGTTGACTTTTGTAATTCTTTTATGTTAATATAAAAATTTGTTGTCTACTGAAAGGTAAAAAGGGTTATAGGCCTAAGGAAGTCGGCTAGTTGAAGCCGGGTAGGATTTTTGAAGTAAGTAGACCGGTATAATAACTAGGCGGCTTTTTGATTGCCTAAAATATTAAGGGTTGTAGAAATGTCAACAGTTAATCAGCTTGTTCGCAAGGGGCGAAGGAAGCCTGGCAAGCGAGCCAAGGTGCCAGCATTGCATCTTAGGTATAATGCTATGAAAGGCGAGAGCAAGTGGACTCGAGGGTCGCCTCAGAAACGAGGTGTTTGCCTTCAGGTTAAGACTGTTACGCCGAAAAAGCCTAACTCAGCACTGCGTAAGGTTGCCCGTGTAAGGTTAACTAATGGTATGGAAGTGAATGCTTACATTCCTGGTGAAGGGCATAACTTACAGGAGAGGTCGATAGTCTTGATTCGTGGAGGTAGGGTTAAGGATGTTCCTGGAATTCGCTATCATATTATTCGTGGCACTTTGGATGCTGAGGGAGTGGCTAACCGGAAACGAGGCCGCAGTGGGTATGGCTCCAAGAAACCTGAAAAGTAGCGAGGTATTAAATGCCAAGGAGAGCTAGGAAAGTAGTAAAAAGAGTGATAGCTCCTGATGCTAGATATGGTAGCCTCACAGTGGCTAAATTTATTAATAAGATTATGCTGAGGGGGCAAAAGGCTACAGCTGAGCGTATTGCCTATGATGCCCTGTTGCTTACTGCTCAGCAACTCAATAGCGCTCCTGTGGAAGTTTTGGAACAGGCGATTGGGAATGCCACGCCGACTCTTATGGTTAAGCCACGTCGTGTTGGCGGTGCTACTTATCAGGTCCCCGTTGAGACGGAAAGAGGCCGTGGGCGCTCTCTGGCCATGCGCTGGCTCATCGCCTCGGCGCGGGTGCGTAGTGGAAAGTCTATGGCGGAGAAGTTAGCAGCTGAGTTAACCGACGCTGCTCAGGGCCAAGGAGCAACAATTAAGAAGCGCGAGAATCTTCATAGGATGGCTGAGGCTAACAAAGCCTTTGTTCATTATCGCTGGTGAGAAATTAGAGTGAAAGCGGTACTCGAGGTAAAGGATAAGCTTATGTCACGAACTTTCCCTTTAGAAGAGATACGAAATATAGGAATCATTGCTCATATAGATGCTGGCAAAACTACCATCACGGAGAGGATTCTTTATCACACCGGGCGTACTTATAAGCTCGGTGAGGTGGATGAAGGAACAGCGGTGATGGATTGGATGCAGCAAGAGCGGGAACGTGGCATTACCATTACTTCGGCAGCTACCACTTGCCACTGGCGCCAGCATCGCATCAACATCATCGATACCCCGGGACATGTGGACTTCACAGCTGAGGTGGAACGTAGCCTTCGGGTATTGGATGGTGGGGTTGTGATTTTTGATGCTGTGGCTGGAGTACAAGCTCAATCGGAGGCAGTGTGGCGCCAAGCAGATAAGTACAATGTAGCCAGGATTTGCTTTATTAATAAGATGGATAGGGTTGGTGCTGATTTTTATCACGCAGTCACTATGATCGAGAAGCGATTGCGAGCCAAGGTTTTACCCATACAGCTTCCTTTGGGTGCTGAGAGTTCCTTCCGAGGGATTATCGACCTTGTGGAGATGAGAGCAATTACTTTCCTTGACGATCCTTATCTAATGCCAGTGGAGGAAGCTATACCGGAAGGTGATAAAACTATTGTGGCTAAATACCGTCAAACGCTCATGGAAAAATTAGCTGAGAGCGATGACCAGATCATGCTTAAGTATCTTGAGGGTCAAGAAATTCCTGTTTCTCAACTCAAAACAGTGGTAAGAAGGTTGACCGTAGCTAACCAGATAGTGCCTATTCTTTGTGGCAGTGCTTTGAGAGGTAAGGGAATCCAACCTTTGCTTGATGCTATTGTAGCCTATCTCCCTTCGCCTTTAGATATTCCCGCTGCTCGTGCTATCAATCCCAGAGATGGAGGAGGAATTCTTTGTCGCACAAGCGACGATGAGCCCCTTTCAGCTTTAGCCTTTAAGGTTGTTTCTGATCCATTTATGGGCAGGTTAACCTACCTACGTATATATTCGGGCAAGGTAAAGGCTGGGGCACAGGTTATTAATGTTTCCAAGGGAGAGAAAGAACATCTGGGAAGGTTGTATGTTATGCATGCCAATCACCGTGAAGAGGTCGATGAAGCTGATGCTGGCAGCATTGTAGCTACTGTGGGGCTTAGGAGGACGGTTACAGGGGATACCCTTTGTGATGCTGCTCGACCCTTGCTTTTTGAACCCATCCATTTCTCTGAGCCGCTACTTTCAATGGCCATCGAGCCCGAGGGAAAGGGAGACCAAGACAAGTTAGCTGATGTGTTAGCTAAACTTACTGAGGAGGATCCTACCTTTAAGGTTAACAGTAACCCAGAAACAGGTCAAGTTCTCATTTCAGGGATGGGTGAATTGCACCTTGAGGTATTGGTGGAGCGCATATTTCGTGAGTTTGGTGTGAAGGTAAAAATTAGCAAGCCTCAAGTAGCTTATAAAGAGACAATCACTTTACCTGTAGAATCTGAGGGGAGATTTATTCACCAATCTGGTGGCAAAGGTCAGTATGGGCATGTCTGGCTTAGACTTGAGCCTGGTGAGCGAGGCAGTGGTTTCGAGTTTTGTGACCAAGTTCGAAGCGGAGCTGTGCCCAAAGAATTTATCCCTGCGGTGGGAATTGGGGTTAAGGAGGCTTTGCAAAGCGGACAATTAGCTGGGTACCCTGTAGTAGATATCAAAGTGACTTTGCATGATGGCAGTTTCCACGAGGTTGATTCCTCAGAACTAGCTTTTAAGATAGCAGGTTCCATGGCAGTGAAGAGTGGTGTAGCTAAAGCCAAGCCTATACTCTTGGAACCAATTATGGAGGCGGAGGTATTAGTTCCGGCTCAATTCATGGGAGACGTCATTAGCGATTTAAATTCCCGAAGAGCTCGCATTGATAGCGTTGAGACTAGTGAGGATCCCTGCGTTATTCGCTGTTTTATTCCCTTAGCGAAAACTTTTGGCCTTATCGGTGACTTAAGGTCTCTCAGCCAAGGGAGAGCGACTTATACTATGGAATTTTATCGTTATGAAGAGCTGCCCCCCAGTTTAACCGGGCAAATTGTAAAAGCTGAAGGCAGATGAGCAGTCAGAAAGTTCGCGTCAAAATCAAAGGTTTTGATCATAGGTTAGTTGACCAGGCGGTAAGGCAGATAGTGGAAGCGGTAGAACGTAGTGGAGCCATAGTTGTTGGCCCGGTGCCTTTACCTACACATATAGAGAAATTTTGTGTCATCCGCTCTCCAAACATTGATAAGGATTCGAGGGAGCAATTTGAAATTCGCACTCACAAACGGCTGATCGATATTCTTAAGCCAACTTCTAAAACTATAGACGCTTTGGCCCAAATTAATTTGGCTTCTGGTGTGGAGATAGATATCAAGTTATAAAAAGAAATAAAAAAGCAAAAGTAACACTAAATGTTTGAAATGTCAGGTATTATTGGCAGAAAAGTTGGTATGACACGGCTGTTCCGAGAGGATGGAGTGGCAGTAGCAGTAACTGCCGTCGAAGCTGGACCTTGCTTTGTTACCCAGGTAAAAAGCCAGGCTAAAGATGGTTATAGCGCTATCCAGCTAGGTTTTGAGGCAGCTAAGCGTCTCAATGCTCCACAAAGAGGACATCTTCAAGGGATAGACGGGGTTAGGCATCTCCATGAATTTAGAACTGAGGAGGTAAGTTCAGTTAAGCGTGGTGATAAGGTGGATGTCAGCCTTCTGAACCCGGGTGACTTTGTAAATGTAAGCGGCTTATCCAAAGGGAAAGGCTTTGCTGGCGTGGTGAAGCGTCACCACTTTGCTGGTGGGCCAAAGACTCATGGGCAATCTGACCGTCATCGTGCTCCCGGTTCAATTGGTGCTACTACATTTCCTGGTCGAGTGCTTAAGGGGATGCGCATGGCTGGGCATATGGGGAATAGGAAAACTACTGCACATAACCTCGAAGTGGTAGGGGTTGACATAAGCCGTAACTTACTTCTGATCAAAGGAGCAGTGCCTGGGGCCAGGAAGGGGTTGCTGATTATTGAAAAGGTGGGGAAGTAGAAAATGCGAGTTCCTGTTTATAGTTTAAAGGGTGAGGTTGTTGACCAAGTGGAGCTTGGTGAGGATGTTTTTGGCATTTCCTTTAATGAAGCAGTGGTTCATCAGACAATGGTGAGGCAGCTAGCTAATAAGCGTCAAGGAACCGCATCTACGAAGACGAGGGGTGAAGTTAGGGGGAGCACAAGGAAACTTTTTCCCCAGAAGCATACCGGCAGGGCGAGGAGGGGAGATATAAAATCACCCCTGCTCAGGGGCGGAGGAGTAGTTTTTGGGCCTAAACCACGGTCATATTATCAATCCATGCCTAAGAAGATGAGGCGCTTAGCCTTAAAGTGTGTTCTTTCCTCTAAAGCTAGAGAGAAGGACATGAAGGTAATAGAAGAGCTTGTCTTTGAAATGCCACGGACGAAAGATATGATTGATATTCTGTCGGCACTCGATGTTGATTCCACTGCTTTAATTGTTACTGAGCATTCCAATCGCAATGTGGTTAAAGCGGCTCGTAATTTAGCTAATTCTAAAGTCCTGCCTTCAGCTCTAATTAATGTAGTGGATTTACTTTCCTATAAAACGCTAATAATCACAGTTCCGGCGTTACGTAATATAGAGAGAATCTGGGGGCGAGAGGTAATTAAAAATGCATCTTTATGAGGTGTTGCGGCGTCCTTTAATTACGGAGAAAGCTACCTTGCTTAAGGAGGGGAATAGATATGTCTTTGAGGTGGCTAAGGAAGCTACTAAGCCTCAGATTAAGGAGGCAGTGGAGAAAGCTTTTAAGGTGAAGGTAGTTAAGGTTAATATAATAACTGTTTCAGGGAAGACGAAAAGAATGGGTAGGCGAGAAGTGACAAGCCCATCTTGGAAGAAAGCGATAGTTAGCTTAGAGCCGGAAAATAAAATCACCTTTTTTGAAGGTGTTTAAATGGGCTCAGTTGTTAAGTGGAGAAAGAAAAAGATGTCGAAGCATCAACATAAGAAGCTTCTTAAGAAGACTCGTTGGCAAAGAAGGCATCCGTAAGAAAAATTGGAGGTTAGGTTGTAATGTTGAAGACTTATAAGCCAACTTCTCCAAGCAGGAGAGGGAAGGTTGGTGCCACTTTTGAGGAGCTAAGCAAGGTGGCTCCTGAGAAGTCCTTGCTTGTATCATTGAAGAGGAAGGCGGGACGCAATAACCGCGGCGTGATAACAGTGCGTCATCGAGGTGGGGGAAGTAAGCGCAAACTTCGTATTATCGATTTTAAGAGAGATAAGATTGGTATCCCCGGGAAGGTAGCCTCTATTGAATATGACCCTAACAGGTTAGCTCGAATTGCCTTAATTCACTACATTGATGGGGAAAAACGTTATATCCTTGCCCCTTTGGGTCTTGAAATAGGCGATACTATAAAGGCAGGTGATGAGGTTGAGATAAAACTTGGCAATGCCTTGCCACTGGGCTCAATTCCCGTGGGCACTCTAGTTCATAATGTTGAGTTTGAGCCCGGCAAAGGTGGGCAGCTTGTTCACAGTGCTGGAAGTGCAGCTCAAATAATGAGTAAGGAAGGTAATTATGTTTTGCTTAGACTCCCTTCAGGAGAATTACGCAAATTTCACCATAGATGCTGGGCTACTATTGGCCAGATAGGCAATATTGACCACAAGAATATAAGATTAGGGAAAGCTGGATGTAACCGGTGGTTGGGTATACGTCCTTCAGTTCGAGGATCTGCTATGAGCCCTCGAGACCATCCTCATGGGGGTGGTGAAGGCAGAACTCCACGAGGTATGAATCCCAAAACCCCTTGGGGCAAGCCAGCTTTGGGGCGCAAGACACGAAAGCCTAACAAAATTTCGAATAAATTGATTGTCCAACGGAGGAAATAGAATGTCACGGTCGCTTAAAAAGGGTCCATATTGTGATGCTAAATTACTTAAGAGAATAGAGGCGCTCAATAGTTCAGGGGAGAAGGCGGTGATAAAGACCTGGTCTCGTGCCTCTACTATTTTGCCGCAGATGATAGGGCATACTATTGCGGTGCATGATGGCAGGAAGCACGTGCCCATTTTTATTACTGAGAATATGGTGGGGCAGAAATTGGCTGAGTTTGTGCCTACTCGGATATTTAGAGGGCACGTTACGAAAGCTAAAATAACCGTGCAGGCAGGGAAAGTAGTTGCCTGATTTATCAGGCAAAATAACCGTGCCGGCAGGGAGACACAGTTGCCCCCAGTTTGTTGAGGTTTTTGAGTTGGTTGAGATCATATGCAACTCCGTAGTGCGAGGCTTTAGCCTCGTGCAAATAAAGAAGGCACGAAGTGAGAGTAAGAGCGGTAGCTAAGGATATTGGTATTTCACCTCAGAAAGTTCGTTTGGTGGTAGATATGGTTAGGGGTAAAAAAGTTGATGAAGCCTTGACTATTCTCAAATTTTTGCCTACTCCGTCAGCGAAAGCTGTAGCTAAAGTAATTAAATCAGCGGCGGCCAATGCTGAGAACAATTTTCAAATGTCACCTACTGATCTTAGAATCAGGGACATCTTTGCTGACCAAGGACATACTTTAAAAAGGTTTCGTCCCCAGGCAAGAGGACGGGTGAGCCCTATTTTGAAGCGATCTAGCCATATTACAGTTTTTGTTGAGGAAAGGGAGTAATTTTGGGACAAAAAGTTCATCCTTATGGGTTCAGATTAGGCATTACTTACGATTGGTCAGCTAAGTGGTATGCTGAAAAGAACTATACTCGTTTTTTGCTGGACGATCTAAAGCTACGCAAAGTTATTGAGCAGAAGTGCTCTGGGGGAGGTGTTGTTCGGGTGGAAATCGAACGACCAGGGGGTGAGCTATGTTTAACTCTTTATTCTGCCCATCCTGGCATTTTGATTGGTCGGGGAGGGCAAAATGTAGAAGCACTAAGGTCAGAATTGGAAAAGATTAGCGGTGAGAGAGTTAGATTGACTATCAGAGAAGTTGAGCACCCTGAACTTGAAGCTTGTTTACTGGCTCAAAGCATAGCTGAGCGAGTTGAAGGCAGGATACCCTACCGTCGAGTAATGAAACAAGCTGCCTTTCGAACCATGCAGGCTGGTGCCAAAGGGATAAAGATAACATGTGCTGGGAGGCTTGGCGGGGCTGAAATTGCTAGATCTGTGAGCCTTCATCAAGGTCAAATGCCATTGCATAAATTGTGTGCCGATATTAGTTATGGTTTTGTCGAAGCTCATACTGTGATGGGGCATATTGGAGTCAAGGTATGGATTTATAAAGGTGATATTGTTTCTAAGACGAGGAGAGAAAGTGTTACAGCCGAAGCGAGTGAAGTATCGTAAAGTTCATCGTGGACGACTAAAAGGCAGAGCTCACAGTGGGGATACTATTGTTTTTGGTGATTTTGCCTTGAGGGCTGAGGAGTCTGCCTGGGTGACGGCAAGGCAGATTGAAGCAGCACGCCGTGTCTTGGTGCGCTATTTACGACGTGGTGGTCGGCTGTGGATACGTATTTTCCCAGATAAGGTTGTGACCAAGAAACCAGCGGAAACAAGGATGGGTGGTGGTAAAGGTGCTCCTGATCATTGGGTGGCTGTGGTTAAGCGGGGCAGAATCATGTTTGAGTTAGAGGGCATAAGCGAAAGTACGGCTCGAGAGGCGGTGCATCTTGCTTGCGATAAACTTCCTATTACTGCTAGCTTTGCAGTG
>PCSL01000031.1:0-147 GCA_002772325.1 Chloroflexi bacterium CG23_combo_of_CG06-09_8_20_14_all_45_10 | reverse complement strand
GCAATGAGGAGCTGCTAAAAAAGCTAGAAGAGGCTCATGAAGAGCTTTTTAATCTCCGTTTTCAACTGGCAACTCGGCAGCTAGTCAACCACCGTGAGATTCCTAGAGTTAAAAAGAAGATTGCCAGGATGAAAACTATTCTGAGGG
>PCSL01000013.1 GCA_002772325.1 Chloroflexi bacterium CG23_combo_of_CG06-09_8_20_14_all_45_10 | reverse complement strand
TATGTTGATAAGAGGGGGTGACAAATTCACAGAACAATTATGGTGACATTTTCACTGGACAGCAACAGCAATTCTCCGTGGTAGAGTAGAATATTTTTCTTGTCAGCAGTTAAGTTAGCTACCAGAGAGCGGAGTTTCATAAGAATCTTTTCCCCCTCTATATGCTCAAAGGGCATCCCCCATATTCTCACATCTTTATATTCAAAGGGGCTGTTTAAATCATTTAGAATGGTTGCGTCCTCGCCAAAATACATACCGCTTTTGTATGAATCACAATCATGATTCCCAGGGATTACGATGATTCTAAAACCATTGTTGGAGAAAATTTCTCGTATTTTAGGTCTCAGGTTTTCAGCATCAACACCTTTATCAAAAAGGTCCCCGCTTATAACAAAAATTTCGATTTTCTCTTGTTTCCCAATTTCAATTAGCTTCTGGATAGCCTTCCATCTCTCGTCTTCATATTCTCTTAAATGTATATCTGCTGTATGAAGTATCTTCATTTTGCCTCTTTCTGAAATCCTTATTCTCTACCATTCTTGCATCCAAGCCCAACTTTGTCCAGGTAGTGGATACCGCGTTTTCAATATCTCTTGGCTTGACACTCCTGCCTTTGATAACAAGGAAAATCAGCACAACCAGGAGTATTACAACGACTGCCAGCAAAATCTGAGTTATCATAGCTCACTAACCTTCTATTCTGGAATGCTCAGGACACCAGCGCCGTGGATTTTTCCTTCTTTGAGCAGAATTAAAGCTTCATTAGCCTCTTCCAGTTTAAATTCCCGAACTTCAGGCATAATGGGGATTTCAGCCGCCAGAGGTAGAAATTCTTGAGCATCTCTTCTAGTTACATTGGCCACACTTTTCACTTCCTTTTCATACCAGAGATGTTCGGCATAATCTAATTCTGGAATGGGCGTTATCTTGCGAATCGCGTTTATAACTACTCTTCCCCCTTTTTCTAGGCTCTTTAAAGCTTCACGCACCGGTGCCCCCAGCGGAGTAAAGTCAATAGCGCAGTTAAGCTTTTGTGGAGGAGTATCTCCTGTGGCTCCAACCCAATTAGCTCCCAATTTTCGGGCTAGGTCTTGATGCTCCTTCTGGTTTGGTCGAGTAAAGACGAAAACCTTGCCCTTGGGATATTTATATTTAGCAATCTGGATGACAAGGTGAGCCGAGGCTCCAAATCCATAGAGGCCAAGAACTTTGCCATCTTCCATTCCTGAGAGTCTTAAGGCTCTATAGCCGATCACTCCAGCACATAAAAGTGGAGCCGCTTGTAGGTCAGTGAATCTTTCTGGAATGGGATAGGCGAAGTCCTCCGAAACCACGGTGTATTGACCATAACCCCCATCGACATCCTTCCCTGTCCATTTTGCTTTATCACACAAATTTTCTTCGCCTTTGAGACAGAAGGAACACTCTCCACAGGCCCAGTTAATCCAGGCAATCCCTACTCTATCTCCTTGTTTAAATTTAGTTACCCCCGGCCCTAAACTTTCTACCTGGCCAACAATTTCATGTCCCAAAACCATGGGAAACCTTGAGGGAGGGACACGGCCTTCAATTTCATCCAGCTCGGTATGGCAGACTCCGCAGGCGGAAACCTTGACCCGAATTTGACCCCGGGCTGGAATGGGCTCAGGCAGATCCACTAGCTCTAAGGGTTTTTCCTCAACCAAGGAGATTTTCTTAAGTACCATCGCCTTCATTTTTTCTCCTCCATATATAAGGAATGCTGTCACTCTGAGTCCTTCGCTTCCTGTAAACCTAGCGCTTTCTCCTGTCATTCTGAGGGAGCACTTCGGCTTCGCTCAGTGTAAACTCCGCGACCGAAGAATCTCGCTCAGGATAAACTCCGCGAAGAGTCTAAGGAGATTCTTCGCCCACAGGGCTCAGAATGACAAAGGGCAGGGTCACTAGCTAATTCTTTATACAATGAAAATGCTTTCATATAGGTTTTCCGAGATTTCATCGAAATCCTCTCTATAGCGCTTTAGCGTGGTAGGGAGATAATCCAGTATATCCTGCGCGGTTATGCCATCTTCACCTTTATCCTTTGCCGCCAGGTCTCCAGAAAATCCGTGCATAAACACGCCTATTCTCACTGCCTCTCTGAGAGATAGTCCCAGCCCAAACATAGCAGCGATAGTTCCCGTTAGCACATCGCCACTTCCAGCTGTTGCCATTCCTGGATTTCCACTGGTATTAATAAAAATCTCTCCATCCGGATAGCCTATGAGAGAATGAGCCCCCTTTAAGACAATCATGGCATTGAGTTCCTTTGCTGTGCGCTGCGAAACGCCTATCTTGTTTTTGTTTAGCTCGCTTATCTCCATTTTTGTCATTCTCGACATCTCACCCATATGAGGTGTAAGAATCGTTTCTGTCTTCCTGTTCTTAATTATTTCTATATCTTTTGAGATAGCAGTAATTCCGTCGCCATCTATAAGCAAAGGTTTCTTTATCTCCTGTGCCAATTGCCTTACAAGTTCCTGTGTTTCTCCGTTTAAAGAAAGACCTGGCCCCATAACCACCATATCCACTCTTTCTGAAAGCTCTAATAAATTGTCCTTATTTTCCAACGCTATGCTTCCTGATAGTGTCTCTTTTTGGGGAACGAAGACGATTTCGCTTCCTTTGTTTGCCAGGAACGATGAAATGGATACAGGTGTGGCTAGACGGGAATATCCTCCTCCAGCTTTGAGGAAAGACAAAGCGGAGAAATATGGTGCCCCAAGATAACTCGAAGCACCAGCAATAAAGAGGACCTCTCCAAAATCTCCTTTATGAGCATCTTTGCTTCTTTTAGGAAGCTCTATTGGATTGTTGATTTCTACTCTTATGGAATCGGCATTGTAAAGCGAAGGCGGGAAAGATATATGTGAAACATACAACTTTCCGCAGTGGTCATATCCAGGATAAAGCATATTCCCTATCTTAGGGAGTCCAAACGTTATGGTGTAATTTGCTTTTACCGCTATGCCCATCACCTCTGCAGTATCGCCATTTATGCCTGAGGGGATGTCAACGCTGAACACTGTCTTTTTGCTCTCATTTATCAGTTGAATTACATCCTTGTATATCCCGCTGACCTCCCGGATAAGACCTGTGCCAAATATGGCATCCACAATGGCATCGGAGTTGAGAACGGCGATTTTCACGGATTCAATTGAGCTGACTTTAGAAATCTCGATAGGCATCTTTGATGCTATTTCAAAATTCTTCTCCGCTGCTCCTTTAAATTTGGCTTCATCGTCTAAAAGAAAGACCTTCGCCTCTCCGCCGTTGGAGTGAATCTTCCTGGCCACAACAAGCCCATCTCCACCGTTATTGCCTGTGCCACAGAAAACGGCGAACTTCTTATTCTTTACCCCGAACTCCTTCAATATGACAAAATATACCGCCTGGCCTGCGTTCTCCATCAAAAGATCTTGTGAGATGCCAAATTCCTCTGTGGCGGACATGTCCAAATTTCCCATCTGAGCTACTGTGCTTACCTTCATTTATTTTTACCTCCTGTCAGAAATTGCGCTCAATGCGCTTTCGGGATATCTATCTTGATAAAGTGGATTATAGCTTATCTGCGCCGTTAATATAACTATAAAACCGCCTTCACCATGTCATTGCGAGGCTGCGCCTAAGCCCTGAGCCCTTCGGCCTTCCTGTCATTGTGAGCGTGTAAGCCGAAGCCCTGAGCCCTTCGCCTCCTGTCATTCTGAGGGAGCACTTCGGCTTCGCTCAGTATAAACTCCGCGACCGAAGAATCTCCGCTTCAGTTCCTTCCTATCGTCAGGATTCAGAGCTTCGGCTTCACCAGTGTAAACTCCGCAAAATGGTTAGCAATGGAATAACTTTCTAACTCTTTCTTTGCGACGGGCAACCTCTTCCCCCTTTATCATTGCGGTGAGCCGAAGCACGCCAATCTCAGAAATAGCCATAAGATTGTTTCATTTGCTCGAAATAATGGGGAGGAGCTAGGAAGGAAGGTAGAGGGTTCTAGCAATCCAAAGTAATAAAATTACCTGAAGTGTATTCGCTATAATCAATATTTACCACTTCGAAATTCAAGTCTCCTGCTGCAACCCTCTTTATCTCCTCGGATTTGTTTCCATGAAAGTAGAGCAATATATTCCTCGGCTTTCCATATTCACATGAGTATCTTTTACAGTGCTCTTGTAACTTGTTCAGTACGAACTCCAGATTTTTGGCAAGGCGGCTTCCAGCTGGAGCAATCTTCCTGTCTGAAAAATTCTTTGTACCCGTAAAATTACTTTCAAAATCAATCTTAAATTTTTGCCAGTCGCCGCTATATTTCTGAGCATCCCAATTTCTCAGGTACCACGAAAAGATTTTATGTCGCAGTACTTCTTCATCAATAAGTTCAATTTGTTCGTTTTTGTTTTCCGAGAGATTATCCCACTTGCTCTCTATCAAATAAATATTTTGCGGGGAAGCTAAAATCGCATCAAACTCCCCGAATTCTGCTCTTCCCCTCCCTCCTCTTCGGCCAAAGCTAGGGCGAAAGAATATAAGACAGTCTGATGGCTCAGTTTGATCATGTAAATCCTTTAGGATTTCAGAAAGGCGTCTTTTTAATGCCCAGAAAGTAAAAGCGTCTTCCCCATATCCAAGTATTTCGTTCATTTCTTAGTTCTCCCTCCACCAAAATTATTTTCTATCTTTCAGAACTCTGGCAAAATTCTCTGCTTGGTTCAAGTCTTTTTCATTGGGTCTGCCCTTCTTTATTCCACCAATAATCTTAGATGCTCCATATGTATCGAATCCCCTACAAGAAAATTCTCCTATAATATTAAAACCTTTCTTTAATAGTCTCTCTTTTAGAGGCTTATGGAAATCATGGATGAACTGTATCTTTCTTATTCCACTTGTCGAAAAAATAAACGCCTTTTTGTTTTCTAATACAGGTAATCTATCGATAAGCTCCAGTAAACTTTTGTGATATTTGCCAAAATAAACCCCAGAGCCAAAACCGATTAAGTCATACGCTGAAAGCATATTTATATCTGCCTGCTCTACTCGTAATAGGTCGGCACCAAGAGCATTTGCCATTGCTTTAGCGACCTTTTCAGTATTGCCATGATGCAGGGAAACGTAAATTATTAGAGTTTTCAGTTTCTATCACCTTCCGTATTTCAAATTTGGTTTTAAGCTTACATAAATACCTTTGTTTTCAAAGGGCTGGGGACGGAATTTCACATAATGGTCTGTGTGTCTCTAAGGTCTCGTGATTTGGGCAAGGGCTGGAAGCGCCGAACCAGATACACGCTGTTAGACGATAATGCGAACGAAGGGGCATATTAATCACCTCTCCCCCGATTTCGGGATTCCTATCCATCTTGGTGTCCTATTCATATACTCGTGGTAGGCATCGCCGTACTTCTCAAAGCAGTCCTGTTCTTCAGGAATCACAAGGGGAGGCGTCAAAACCATAACTAGAATCGAAAACAGTAAGAAGAGCCATGAAGCCGAAGCTATACTCACCCCTATGAAAGTCAGAAAGAAAATGAGATACATCGGATGTCTTGAATAACGATATAGTCCTTTGGTAACGGGCTGCTTAAGTGGGGTAGTAGCGAAATTTACCGAAGCAATCGTGTGCATAATCAATCCCAATAAACAAATGGGAAGACTTAGGTAAAACCACATCGTCCCCAATCTTAAGGGTAGGAAAATGGAGTATATTAACGCCAGAGCAGAAATTGTCTCCATAAGAATGTGGATTTTCTTCTCAGTCTTATTAAGCGGAACAGCACTACTCATTCTCTTGAATGTACCTTTATAGATTAGAGTCAGCAAGGCAGGAGGCGCGAAGTGATAAAATGTGAAAATCCAGGCATTCCATAAACCTATTTCAAAAGCTGGTATAAGCGACATTCTTCGCCTTCCTCTTGCCATTCGCCCTGAAAGTCAGCATTTCGCCTACGGTATTACGGATAAGAGAAGTTGCGAGGGCAATTTTGGAGAATCAAGGATTTTCCGTTGCTCCACTCTTATTTGTAAAGAGAACGACGACAGGAGCGGTTGTAACTGGCAAGGAATACAAAATGATAGACATTCGTAGACTCAGGCTCCACCACCCCAGGCAGGCATCCTCGACATGTACTCTTTTGCTGCGCTCTCAGCGGTTTTCCTGTCCATCTTCTGGGACATCATCATAAAGTTGACCATACCCTCAAATACCTCGTCGTAGCTTTTGAGACTGCCATCTGGCTTTGAACAGTGTAAGCAGTACAGATTTGCCGGGTTTCCTCCGCCAAAATCCTCTGGCTTGGTCATAGGCATGCCGCAGCTCATACAATTCTTAATAGCTTTAGATTTCTGACAGAATGTCAATTTATATCCCTCAATATCCTCGACTGTAAAGTCCCTGATACCATAAGGTTCATCTTTTATCTCAGTCGCAATCCTCACCTTCCTATTCTTCAATTCATTGTAATACTCATCAATGTCCCCATCTATGTTCATATAAAGGTTCACGCCAATGCCCAGCTTTTCTTCACTGCCAATACCGACATTTTCAGCCGGAATAAACATCAGAACCATCCCGTCCTTGGAGAGGTCGGCATACTCTGGATTGTCTGCGTTGGGAAAAGCCATCCCCATCTTAAACCCGAGAGAATCCTTATAGAATTCAATCGTCTGCTTCATGTTCCTTACGGCTAAAGTGGGAGAAATAACACCCATTTTTGATAACCTCCTTGGTTTTTAGGCATAACATATTACATTGGCAATTTAGTTTCAACTTAATAACCGTTTTGTTCAGATAACGTTCTGCCTGTTTGCGAAGTGCCCAAGGCAGTTGAATAAGGGAAGCGAACTACAAACAAGTCGTGAGTGAGGTGGGCAGTATTGTATCTCCCCTTTTTACCCTCGAATCCAGAATCAGACTCATGGAATCTTTGCCGCAAATGGCTTCTTATCTTGGCGGCAAATCATCTGAATTGCATTGCGGCCTGACATAGCTACCATGGGCACACCACCTCCTGGCTCAACCCACTGCCCGGCCATATAAAAGCCATCAAGCCCGGGCAAGGTTTTGCTCATGCGCAACCTCCAGGTTTCTGGCGTGATCATCCATCCTTCAAAGATGCCCTGCCAGTTGCCGGTGTAACGATGGAAAGTGAGCGGTGTAGCCACGTCACGCATCTTCACCTGGGCAGCCAGCCCCGGGAAGCGCTTGTCGAGCAAAGCCACCACTTGGTCAGCGATTTGCTCTTTCTCCCGCTTATAGCGCTCAGGCTCATCCCGCAATCGTCTCCAGTAAGCATAATCTGAGGGGAACATGACCTTCACCACCGTCTTGCCCGCTGGGGCTAGGGTAGGGTCGAAATTGTAGATATGCACACCCGCCCCCGGCTGTCCCCACTCCCTATCAGCGATAGTGACTGGCTTATCAAGAGGGAAGTTTAGCCCCATTACGGAAGGAGGTATCTCCTCGAATGAGCGGTCTACCCCCAGAGCTATATGGACCAAAGAGGGGCAGATGGGAAGGTTGTCGTAGTAACCTCGGATCTTTTCGTCGGCGTATTTGCCATCTAGTATGTCAAAGATGGTCGTGTGACCATCGGCAGCAGAGATGACATAGTCTGCTCGGTGCTGGCTACCATCCTCCAATCTGATCCCAACGGCGCGGTCATTCTTTACCAGGATCTCGGTCACCCGTGCGTTATAGTGGACCCTGCCTCCCAAGTCGCGGTAGCGTCGTTCAATGGCTCGGGAAAACTCTAATGAGCCGCCTATGGGATAGCCGGCCACTTTTCGGTGCATCCAGGCGAGGCTCATAAGTGCCACTAGCATTGTAAGTTCGGGAAACCACCAGGCGAGAGGAAAAGCTTGGCGTAGCAAGGCGTTTTTGAAGCGTGCGGCAAAATCTTGAATGGATATGCTGGCCCATTTCCGAGCAACCTGTATGAAGGGCCGCATCTCGGATAACGACTTGAATCCACCAATGGGGTCATATACTCCAGGTGCTCCTTCAATAGGCAGTTCAAAGCGAGTGCAGGCACGTATGCCTTCGATGAACTCTTCGATGACATCCTTATCTTTTGGGGCAAGCTCCATCATGTGTTGCTCCAGGCGGTCAATGTTGGTGTACAGGATAAAAATCTTGC
>PCSL01000058.1:11303-23223 GCA_002772325.1 Chloroflexi bacterium CG23_combo_of_CG06-09_8_20_14_all_45_10 | reverse complement strand
TGTTCCTTCTTGTTCAATATCACCCTCTCTTTCATAGGGTGACATTTTCTCAGAACACTTAGATGGTGACAAAATCATAGAACATCAACACTAAACAAATCTGGGCTGACAAATTGAGGGCAAACTGCCCTAGCATTCTCTGGCGGTCAAAAAGAGAGCCAGGCCACCAAGAGAAGAGCCACTTGAAGAAGAAAGGCTTTGAAGCGTTAAATAATAAGGGGCTATAATGCTCAAATTAAGGACTAAATAAAATAATAAGATGAAAAGCCTTAATAATATCTTAAACCAAGTTTCCAAACCAGCTCGCTATACCGGAGGTGAGTGGAATAGCATCGCTAAGGAATGGGAAATAACACCTATTAAAATTGCCTTGTGCTATCCCGAGGTCTATGAAATTGGCATGTCTAATCTGGCGTTACCTATCCTCTATGAGATACTGAATTATCAGCCAGATGTATTGGCAGAGAGAGTTTACGCTCCTTGGGTAGACATGGAAACTGCTTTGCAAAAACAAAATATGCCACTTTTCAGCTTAGAATCTAAACACCCAGTAAAGGAATTTGATATTCTTGGCTTTTCTTTAGGCTATGAGCTTACTTACACCAATGTGTTAAACATCCTCAACTTAGCTCAAATTCCCTTATTTAGCTCCCAGAGGGAAGATTCATACCCTTTGGTAATAGCCGGTGGTAGTTGTGCTCTTAATCCAGAAACAATGGCTGACTTCATCGACCTGTTTGTAATTGGTGAAGGTGAGGAAGTAATACTGGAATTACTTGAAGTCTTTAGAGCATATAGGGGCAATAAAAGAAAACTACTGCAGCAAGCCGCTAAACTTAACGGCATTTACATCCCTAGCGTCTACCAAGTCAACTACAGAAAAGATGGCATTATAAACAGTATTACGCCCAAGATACCTGAAGCTAAACCAAGGATTCACCGCAGGATAGTAACTAAACTACCACCCCCGGTCACTAAGCCAGTTATTCCCTACATCGAGGTAGTGCATGACCGCGGTAATGTAGAAATTCAGCGGGGTTGTACTCAAGGTTGCCGCTTCTGCCAAGCAGGGATGATTTACCGACCAGTGCGAGAACGCCCGCAGGAAGAAATAATAGACGCTGTAGGTAAGCTATTAAAATATTGTGGCTATAATGAGGTATCTTTGCTTTCCCTTAGCACTGGCGATTATCCTGCTATCAAGGAACTCATTGCCGAACTATCACATCACTATTGTGGAGAATGTCCTTCGCTGCCCCTTCGCTTTGCTCAGGGCTCCGGCTCAGGACAGGGCTTGGCTTTATCCTTACCCAGCCTGCGCCTAAATACATCTGCAGTAAAGGTAATGGATTTACTACCTTCACAGCGCAAAATAACTCTGACCTTTGCTCCCGAGGCAGGGAGTGAAAGATTACGTCGCATCATTAACAAAAAAATCTCCGAAGAGGCAATATTGGAAATACTAACTGCCGCCTTGGATAGAGGCTTTTCAAATCTCAAGTTATATTTCATGGTGGGGCTGCCCAGTGAAACCATGGACGACGTGCATAGCATTATTGGCCTAGTAACCAAGATACGCCACTTAGGACAAAAATTTAGGCTGCAAATTAGCACTTCTACCTTTATTCCCAAGCCCCATACCCCTTGCCAATGGTTAGCCCAAGAAACAGAGGAGCAGCTACTCCCCAAATATGACATATTAAAGCAAGGGTTGCGGCGAGAACGAGTGAGATTCTCATGGTCTGACCCTAAGATAAGCCAAATTGAAGCAGCTTTATCCCGAGGTGACCGCCGCTTGGGTAAGGTTATCTATCACGCCTGGCAACTGGGCTGCAAATTCGATGCTTGGAGTGAACACTTTAATTATCAAAGGTGGCTTGACTCTTTTAAGCAATATGAACTTGATCCTTCCTTCTATGCTAATCGAGAGCGAGACCTGGATGAGATATTGCCCTGGGATCACATTGATGTCGGGGTAACTCCCGAGTTTCTTAAAAGAGAGTATCATAACCTCTGGCAGGAAAAGGAGACTCCAGATTGTCATCAGGGAAAGTGTAACGGTTGTGGATTACAGAGGTGGCAACCTATCTGCCAAGACAAATATAAGATAAATCCTAAGCACGAAATCCTAAATTCTAAACAAATACAAAGCACTAATAACCAAAATTCAAAATAAAATAAGTTTTGATATTTGAATTTAGGAATTAGAATTTGTTTAGGGTTTGGTGCTTAGAATTTAGAATTTCTTAGGGTCGTGCCGTCATTATTTGCACGAGGCTCAAGCCTCGTACTACGGAGTTGCATATAATCTCAACCAACTCAAAAAACTCAAGCAACTGTGTCTCAGGCTTTGAGGGAATTGACTAGTGGACTATCAGACTGATGACTATCGACTAATTAACCCAAGAGCAGGAAGATAGCTTTGTCGATAGCAACAAAGCCTAAGCCCAGGCCTAAAGCAGTAAATATCGCTAAACGAGCTGTGCGACTATGTCTCGAAGGTTCCATATCTTGGGTTAGCAAAAGAAAATCGAAAGCAAATAAAAGATTAAAATGCAAAATGCAAAAATACAGAGCAAAGGTAAAAAATTTTGAGTTTTGATTTGTAATTTTAATTTTTAAGTTTTAATTTTTGATTTAAATTAAACATCTATAGTAGTGATGGAAACTATGCTATCATCTTCAGCTATAGTAGTGATAGAAACTATGCTATCATCTTCAGCTAACGCCATTATATGTACACCACGACCCTTCCGGCTCTGAACTGAGACTGACCTGAGGGGAATACACTCAACATTACCCACGCTTGATAAGGCCACCAAATATCCTTCACCTTGGCTTACAATCCTGGCCGCCACTATCTTACCCGTTTTGGCACTCACTCTATGGGCTTGGATTCCTTTCCCTCCCCTCTGCTGGATAGGATAACTCCCTACGGAAGTTAACTTACCAAAACCTCTCTCGGTCACTGTCAGGAGATAAGCATCGGGGAAAACAGTGTCCATACCGACAAGGCAATCGTCGGTCAGACGAATACCACGAACACCGCCACTGCTACGAGACGCAGTTCTCAGCTTTTTAACCTTAAATTTAATAGCTCGCCCATTTTGACTTACGAGAATAACATCATCCAAATCGGTGACTATCCTGGCTCGAACCAGCTCATCATTATTCTTGAGTCCCATAGCAATAAGCCCACTTCGCCTGATGGAAGCAAATTCAGCCAGAGAGGTCTTCTTTATCTCACCACCCTTGGTTGCCATTAATAAGAATTCGTTGGAAGGAAAATCTGCCACAGCCAGTAATGCCGTTACTTTGTCTTTCAGGTCAATGGGCAATAAGTTAACCAGCGCTATACCTCTAGCAGTTCGAGACGAATCCCCAGGAATCTCATAGCACTTAAGGCAATAAACTCTGCCTCGAACAGTGAAAAGGAGTAAATTGTCATGTGTATCAGCAGCCAAAATATGGCTCACCGAAATACCCTCGCGGGTCACCATTCCAACGACTCCTCTTCCCCCACGGCGCTGTAGCCGGTAGGTGCTAGCAGGAATCCTTTTAATAAATCCTTGACTGCTAAAAGTAACTATCACTCTCTGGTGGGGAACAAGATCTTCCTGACGAAACTCTGTAACCTCCTCCTCGCTAATTAAAGTGCGCCGCTTGTCGCCATACTTAGATTTCAGCTCCCCAACATCTTGCTTGATGAGGAACAATATCTTTCTAGGATTAGCTAATAGATCCTCTAAGTAGGAAATATCCTTCACTACTCCAGTATATTCTTGGGCTATTTTTTCCCGCTCTAGCCCAGCCAAGCGGCGCAGCGGCATATCAAGGATAGCTTGCGCCTGAGCTTGAGATAAACTAAAAACAGTCATTAAATTGGCACAAGCAGCGTCAACCGTCTCAGATTGCCGAATAAGTCTAATCACTTGCTCCAGGTTATCTAGAGCGATCCTAAAGCCTTCAAGAATGTGAGCTCTATTCCTCGCCTTTTCAAGCTCAAATTGGGACCTCCTGGTAATAACCTCATGACGAAAATCAATGTAGCAAGTTAAGGCTTCCTTAAGATTAATTACTTTTGGTCGCCCTTTAACCAGAGCGACCATATTGATAAAAAAGGCAGATTGTATTATGGTATTCTTATACAGATTATTAAGTACTTGCTGGGGTTGCGCCTCCTTTTTGAGTTCAACGATAAGACGCATGCCCTCCCTGTCCGACTCATCACGCACTTCAGCTATCCCGGCGATTTTTCTCCCTTTAACTAGCCCAGCTATTTTCTCTACCAAAGCTGCTTTGTTTACCTGATAGGGAAGTTCGGTAACAATTATTTGTCTCTTACCTCCTTTGGTGCTTACTACATCGGTTTTAGCTCGAATGACAACTTTTCCTTGCCCGGTAGCATAAGCATTCTTTATCCCCTCTTTCCCCAAAATTACGGCTGCCGTAGGGAAATCAGGACCTTGGATAAACTCCATTAGCTCATCTGTGGTGGCTTGTGGGTTGTCAATTAGGTAGGCGATAGCATCGCATACCTCCCCGAGGTTGTGCGGTGGGATGTTAGTTGCCATGCCTACAGCTATGCCTGAGGAACCGTTAACTAATAAGTCAGGTAACCTAGCCGGCAAGACAGATGGTTCTTTGAGGGAATCATCAAAATTGGAAACGAAGGCAACAGTATTTTTATCAATGTCGCCCAGCATCTCTCCAGCGATTTCAGCAAGCCGAGCCTCGGTGTACCTCATCGCTGCTGGCGGATCATTATCAATGCTGCCGAAATTACCCTGGCCATCAATCAAAACATATCTCAAGGAGAAATCTTGTGCCATGCGCACCATAGCTTCATATACCGGGGCATCTCCATGGGGATGGTATTTCCCCAGAACTTCACCAACAATTCGAGCACTCTTTTTGTGCGGACTATTATGATGTAGTCCCAATCCATCCATGGCATATAAAATACGCCGCTGCACCGGCTTTAGGCCATCACGCACATCCGGTAATGCTCGAGAGACGATAACGCTCATAGCATAGTCCAGATAGGAGCTTTTCATCTCCTGCTCAATATCAACAGGCCTTACTATCCCAATTTCCATTGTCTTTCAAAACCTCACCTTTCATCAGCCTCCCCAAGTATGGAGAAACCTTCCGGCAAACCTTTTTCCTCGCCTTCTTCTTCGGAATCTCCAGCCTCTCCTTCAACACCTTCAACTTCCTTTATTTCTTCGCCTTCCCCGTAGCTAACGTCGCGCCTAAGGAGATATTCTTTAGCATAGGAATGCAAACGCTCAGTAGCTTTAACGGGAAAGGAAGGATACCCCACCTGGCTAGGATGTTGATATTCCTCCCTAATAACTACTCGCACTCCGTTCTCCCCTACACTGTGGATGGCTGCAGCGTATCTATTCCCGCCTTCTATCAGCTTGATAAGTCGTAACCCATGTTTCGGCTCAACTTCCCCCAAATATTCCCCTTGGTCATTCTCTACCACTAAACTTTGACCCTCCACTCTCAAACAGACCTGATTACCAATACCCATCCTGGCTAATACCTCCATTGGGGCCAAATTACAAAGGTTGACCACACCAGCCTTGCTCATCTCAGTAATAAAGAGTTCAGGAGCAACCCTACGATGCCCACTATCTAAGGATGCTTTAGCCGTCGGCAAACTAGCTAGTCGAGCTAAATTTTTTACCGCAATAACATTGTTAGGAGCAAGTTCCAAAGCCTTGCTATACGCCTCTTTAGCCCGGGCAAACTCCCCTAACTCTGCCAAAGCCCTGCCAAGACGATTGTAAGCCCCAACATCACTAGGAAACCTCTCAATTATACTTCTGTTTACTACCACAGCCTCTTCCCACCTACCTTGAATAGCCAAGGCTATGGCTTCCTCACTTAATCGCCGTCCTAGTCTAGCTTGTTCCTCTTCTTGCTGATAAGCCATCGTATTCACCACGCAAAGCTAAATAAAAGATTAAAATGCAAAATGAAAAAATACAAAGCAAAGGTAAAAAATTTTGAGTTTTGATTTGTCATTTTGACCTTTAATTTTTTAATTTTCTTCTGTTGTCAAGCAATTTCAAGCTCAAAGGCTTTATGCAAAGCCTGAACGGCATCCTTAATTCTATCCTCTGCGATAATGCAGGTTATCCTTATCTCTGAAGTAGTGATTAGCTGGATATTAATGCCCTGTTCATAAAGGGCGCGGAACATCCTGGCAGCATAGCCTGGGGTATTTTGCATGCCAGTGCCTACGATGCTAACCTTAGCCAAGGTAGAATCAGTAACACATCGTTTCGCTCCAATGGATTTTATCACCGGTCCTACAATGGACATCGCCTTAACCAAATCGCTTTGCGCCACTGTAAAGGTAAGGTCAGTAATATTCCCAATACTGGCGTTCTGGACAATAGTATCTACACTTATATTTGCCCTAGCCAAGGGCTCAAAGATTGCCGCCGCAATGCCAGGGTGGTCAGGAACACCAATTATAGTAATTTTAGCCACATTGGTATCATGAGCAATACCCCTAACCTTATTTCTTACTTCCATAGATGCCTCCTTACAAATGAGAGTTCCTGGACTATCGCTAAAGCTGGAAGCTACCAATATAGGCATATTATACAACTGACCTAACTCCACTGCTCTAGGGTGGATTACTTTTGCTCCATAGCTAGCCAGCTCCAGCATCTCCTCATAGTCAATTTGCTTTAATTTAGTCGCTTCAGACACAAGGCGTGGGTCGGCAGTATAGACTCCTTCAACATCAGTGTAAATCTGGCATACCTCAGCATTCAAACTGGCAGCTAGAGCGACTGCCGTAGTATCAGAGCCACCTCGACCCAAAGTGGTAATATCCATATCCTGAGTAACACCCTGAAATCCAGCCACGATGACGATATTGCCCTTCTCTAATTCAGCCACAATGCGCTGGGGGTCAACACAAAGAATTCGAGCTCGACTGTAGCTAGAATCAGTCTGGATGCCCGCCTGGGCGCCGGTAAGGCTGACTGCCTTATAGCCCAAGCTTTCCAGGGCCATGGCCAAAAGAGTGCTGGAAATTAGCTCGCCGGTAGAAAGTAGCACGTCAAGTTCTCGCTCGTCTGGCTGTTCACTAACCTGTTGAGCCATTCGGATTAACTCGTCAGTAGTATCTCCCATTGCTGAGACCACCACCACTACCTGATTTCCCTCGTCCTTAGCTTTAGCTATACGGCCAGCTACATTTTTGATTTTCTCACTATCAGCAACCGAACTTCCACCATACTTTTGCACAATTAAAGCCATATACTCCTCTACCTTATTAGTTTAGTCATTATATTATACCCCTCCTCAATGAAAAGACCGGTGCTTTTAGCTTCAGCCTCGGTAAATCTCTCCGCCCCGTTAGCTATAAACCCCGTCCCCCACAGCATAAACGGAACTGGCTCCCCAATATGGGTCTGAACCTTAATTGGCGTTGGATGGTCAGGCATAATTAGCACCCGAAGAGAATCTTTGTCCCAAGAGCGGATTCGGGCCACCATCTCGGCATCCACTCTCTGGATAGCCTCTATTTTATCCTCAATAGAGCCTGCATGAGCAGCCTCATCGGGTGCTTCCACATGGATAACTACTATATCATGTTCTTTAAGCGCTTCCAGGGCTCCTACTGCCTGAGCAGTACAGTCATTGCCCAGATCACCAGTCACGCCGGGAATACTTAATATCTTCATCCCCATCATTTTAGCCAAGCCCCGCAAAAGGTCAACCCCAGATGTCATGGCAGCACTAAGACCATAAACCCGCTTGAAAGCGGGCATATCAGGTATTCTACCACTACTCCAGAAAAGCCAGATCATTGTGGCTGGGATATCACCACGAGATTTCCGCTCTATAGTCAGGGGATGATTGCGCAGCACAGCTTCCGACCTTGCCATGAGGTCTCTTAATAAATCACTCCCAGGGCCATGGGGAAGAAACTCATTGATAGGTTTGCCCGGGATATCATGCGGAGGGGTGCAAATAGCCAGGAGTGTGTCCTCTCGTCCTTTTATTTTACATATATGCCTGTAGCTGACGCCAGGATAAAATTGGACCTCATCACTGCCAAGTTTCTCATTTAAAGCAGCGATGAGAACCTTAGCCTCTTCACTCTTGATGAAGCCCGAGCTATAGCTTCGCATTGTCCCATCACAAATAGAAACTAAATTACAGCGAAAAACAACCTCATCCTCACCAATGGGAATGTCCATGCTCCTGGCTTCGATGGCGCTTCGGCCCCGATAATAGACCCTGGGGTCATAGCCTAGCACTGACATGCAGGCACAGGCGCTGCTGGGCTCCATCCCAGAAGGGATGGTCCGGACAAGTCCGACAATACCTTCCCTTGCCATAGCATCCAAGTTTGGAGTGTATGCCAGTTCAAGGCAAGTCCTGCCGCCATGGTCAAGCAACGGCCAACCCGCGGCACCATCTATTATCAGAATACAGTATTTCATCCAAGAATTCAGCCACCCAATGTCACCTTGAGCCCTTCACTTCCTGTCATTCTGAACTCCCTCGCTTTGTCATTGTGAGCGAAGCGAAGCAATCTGGCGCTCAGGACAGGCTCCGCAAAGGGTCTCCAAAATTCTTCGGTCGCAGAGTTTATACTGAACGAAGCCGAAGTGCTCCCCAGAATGACACCAGAGTGAACGGTTACTATTTCATCTTGTTTTGATAATTAAAGCATCTTATAATAGCATAAACAAGCGGGGCGTAGCGCAGTGTGGTAGCGCGCAGCGTTCGGGACGCTGAGGTCGGAGGTTCAAGTCCTCTCGCCCCGACCAAGAGAACCGGAGAGAAACTATGGTAAAAGCCGCAATTGTAGGAGCCACAGGCATCGTTGGTCAGCAATTTCTCGTTGCCCTGAAAAACCACCCCTGGATTGAAATTGCCGCCCTTGCCGCCTCCGAGAGGTCAGCCGGCCACAGCTATAAGGAAGCCATAACCGAGGCTCAATCCGGAGCCCTACGCTGGTTTTGCCAGGAGCCGCCGGTAGAAGAAGTTATGGCGATGCCAGTGCAGAATGCCACCGAAATGGATATTTCCGCTATAGACATCGTCTTCTCCGCTATTGAGTCCGCCCAGGCAAAGAGCCTCGAACCGAAGTTTGCTAGTGACAAACCGGTTATAAGCACCGCTTCAGCCTTCCGCTACGATGACGATGTGCCCATTCTAATCCCAGGCATCAACTCCGAGCATGCCAAACTGCTCGCTGCTCAGAGAAAATCGCGGGGGTGGAAGGGCTTCATTACACCCATTCCCAACTGCACCACCACCGGCCTGGCAATTACACTAAAACCAATCTACCAAACCTTTGGTCTAAACGCTGTCGTAATGACTTCGCTGCAAGCTATATCAGGCGCCGGTCGAAGTCCTGGAGTGTTAGGCCTCGATATTCTGGACAACGTCATTCCCTTCATTCCCGGAGAAGAAGAAAAGGTGCAGCGTGAAACACAGAAAATCCTGGGCAATTTTGCCGGCACTTCAATCAGTCCGGCGAGATTTAACCTGAGCTGCACCTGTACCCGGGTTAACGTGCGGGAGGGGCACACAGAATCGGTCTTCGCTTCTACCCAGAAAGCTTGCCAGGTAAGCGATGTCGCCAGGGCGATGAGGGAATACAGCGGTTCATCCGGCGAAGCCGACCTGCCTTCGGCCCCGAAGCACATGATAATCGTGTTCAATGACCCCTTCAGGCCCCAGCCGCGGCTTGACCGCGATGCCGAAGACGGCATGGCCACCGTGGTCGGCAGAATCAGGAAGGACACTGCCCTGGAAAATGGCGTCAAGTATGTCCTGGTGTCCCACAACACCAAGATGGGAGCTGCTAAAGGCGCAGTTCTTGTAGCTGAACTCCTTATCCGGGACGGATATATCTCTTAGATACTGAAGTCGGAGGTTCAAATCCTCTCGCCCCGACCAATTTATCTAAATGTAAATGACGTAAAGGCCTCTTATTTAATGCCCATTGCCGAAGTCGTCTTCTAAAGTGGGCTGGACATATGCCATCTTGACTCCCGCAATATCGCTCATTATAATGAGTATATACTCAATATTTGGAGTAAAAACGTGACGCTTAATAAACACCTCATTGACACAGTCAACCAGAGAGTCCTCAGTTTTCTTGCCAAGTTCTGTGACCAGGAATTTTACGAAAGACAAATTGCCCAGAGAACTGGCATAGCTTATGGCTCAGCAAACCGTGCCTTGAATGACCTGTACTCCTCCGGGGCTATCAGGAGAAGAAAAGAGGGCAAGATGTATTTCTACTCTGTGGACTACTCCAACCCAGCAATCGTTGAGTTCAAGAAATTGGTAAATATGATACTTATTGAGCCATTGACTGAAAAGCTCAAGAACATGACCAGCAAGATAGTACTCTACGGGAGTTGCGCCCAGGGGAATGATAACTCCCAGAGTGATTTAGATTTATTCATCGTATCAGATGACAGGGGGCAGGTAACACAAGCAATTGATAGCTTCAGCTTCGCGCCAGGATTTGAGGGCATTCATGTCCAGGCAGTGATTAAGAGCCCCGTTGAACTCCTGGAGGCAGGGGAATCTGAGCAAGTTTTCCTTGCCGAAGTAGAACAGGGGATCATCTTATGGGAAAGAGCAGCAAATGAACCAAGACTTTAAGCAATGCCTCGAGAACAAGAAAATCATCACTTTCCCGAGGGGTAAGGAATTAGTCAGGAAGGAACTCTCAATTGCTCAAAGCGATTTGTCGGATGCCAAAGCGGGCTTTGATAATCAGCGATACAAATGGTCAACTATCCAAGCCTACTATGCCATGTTCCATGCTGCTAGAGCACTTATCTACTCCCGAGGCTACCGTGAAAAGAGCCACTATTGCCTTGCCGTAGCATTGCGGGCGTTATTTGTAGATGAGAACCTGCTAGAGGCCCAAATAGTACGCGACTTTCTGAACGCCATGAATCTTCGTGAAGCTGCTGATTATGAGGCTAAGTTTTCTGAATCAGGTGCGAAAGCAGTTACTGCTTCTGCAGAAAGATTCATTCACGAAGCGGCGCATGTTCTGAACACGGAAGATTAGTCGTGTAAGAGCGTTTACTACAGTAAAGTACACCTGAAGAGAACAAGTTGCAGCGTCCAAGGCACTGAGGACAAAGGTTCAAATCCCCTCACCCCCGCCAAATCCCACTTACCTCATCAAGAGCCTTCCGAACAGTTTAGCGCTGGCTGGTAAACTTCACTGAATTTCGCAAAGCTCAAAAAATATTTGTAAAATAAGCGATGTAAGGAGCTAATACTATGTTAAGTAATTATACCGCCAAATATACAAAAATCAGCTCTGGCTATATGGGGCAGCTTGTGGAATGGCCAGAGGTAATAACCGAGGGAAAAACTTTAGAAGACTGCCGGAAAATGCTCAAGGACGCTCTACACGAAATAATATTGGCCTATAGACAACAAAATAAAGAAATCCCTGTTGGACAAGCTCTTCTAGAACAAGTACCTGTCGAAATATAGGATGTCCGCAAAACGCCGAGACTTAATCAAATATTTTGAGCAGAACCGTTGATGCCAAGGGCAATTTGACAGACGAGAGCATATAATTCATACTATGGTATGAATATAGTATGAGGAGATGATATTATGCCAAAGACAGCTAAGATTGCTATCAGCCTTCCTGAGGGGATGCTTGTCGCCGTGGAGCGGGAACGGAGGAATAGTGGGGAGAGCCGCAGTCAGTTCTTTCGCCGTGCAGTGGAGACACTTATGCGCCGCCAGGAGGAAGAAGAAATGAGCCAGCAGTATGTGCGTGCCTACCAGCAGATACCCGAGACCAAAGAAGAGGTCGAGTCAGCGCGGCGCGCTGCCAGCAATATCCTGGCTCAGGAATCCTGGGAATGAGGCGGGGTGAGAT
>PCSL01000058.1:505-11203 GCA_002772325.1 Chloroflexi bacterium CG23_combo_of_CG06-09_8_20_14_all_45_10 | reverse complement strand
ATTACCACGCATATCCGTCATATCCCCTCCGAAGTGCCCCTGGGAGCCGATGACGGCATGCCCCAAAACTGCGTTGCTAACCTGGATACTATTACCACCATACCCAAAGACTGTCTTCGCAATCGGCTTGCTGCCCTGAGCCCCCAGAAAATGAAGGAGGTCGAAGCAGCTATTCACTTCGCTCTGGGCATGGGTTAATCCCCCCGACAGGCTATTTTGAAACAGCGCAATTCCCCTATTAAACACCGGTTTAATAAACTTTCATCTTATTGAACGACTCGCCCCTTTTGTTTAATAATCATGCCTACTGGCTCCTGGTAACACTACTAAGTGGACAGAGGCGAAACTGGACGAGAATATAGGTACCTGGCTTGCCGCATCTCTTAAACAGGCAGGGCACGACACCAATACAGTTCAGGGGCAGAGCCTTCGGGACGTTGAGGTCAGAGGTCCAGATTCCCCCGCCCAAAGCAATTTATCTAAATCTAAATGGCGTAAAGACCTCTTGCTTGACGCCCATTGCCTAAGTCGTCTTCTAAAGTAGGTTTGATACATCCTCACCCTTTCCTTCAAGCTCAGTAAGGACTTCTTGTAATTTCAGCTTCATGCTTGGTACTTCAGCCTTTATAGCCTCCCATACCAATTTGTAGTCTACACCAAAATAAGCGTGGATTAATCTGTCTCGCATGCCTGCCATTCTTTTCCACTGGATCTCAGGGTGTTCCTCTTTTAACTCATCGGGTAAAAGTTTTGTTGCCTCTCCAACAATCTCAAATTTTCTGATGACAGCGCTGGCGGTCTTATCATCCTGCATAAGCTCCTCAAAGCTCATACCCTCCACAAAGCCCTCTATGGATTCCATAGCTGCGATTATATCCTTTATGAAGAGCCGGTAGTCCCTCTTCATACCCTTACAACCTCTTTGAATATGCCTTCTCGTAGCTCTTCCCTTAGCGCCCTTTCTGAAACGATATCCACTTTCAAATTTAGCTTTTCCTCGAGGAAATTCCCCAGACCAACAAAATCGAATAGGGTAGCTCCTTCAGCGAACTTGGCGAGAATATCCAAATCACTACTTCCCTTTTGTTCCCCCCTGGCATAGGAACCGAACACTCCAACGATTTCTGCCTTATATTCCTTTCTTATTTGCTCCTCTAAGCTTTTGAGAGTTTCTATGACTCCTTCAAGTTCCCTATTCACCGTATATTCCCTCATTTATATAATCGTTGGGCGAGCAATTTGCCACCATGGTTTCATCTCCTTCACCCCCTAAAACAATTTCTCTTGTTGCCCCAACGCTCGCTCATTATAGCTTGATTGGCTATTTGAGGACAACACGCACGCTACCTTGGCAGCAATAATCAAGACACTTATAATAGATTCAGCCCACAGGGTGGAGCACACAGCATTCAGGCCACCGAGGCCGGAGGCTCAAATCCTTTCCCTCCAACCAATTTAACGAAAATTAGTTGTTGATACACCCTGCCAGAAGCATCTATGTGACCCTACCCAAAAGACAAACGGAATGCCAACTCGTTCCATATTGCAACTATGTGCTTCTATATGCTAGAATAGCCTAACCAGAGAAGATATTACGCCCTGCAGGAGGGTTGCCCCATGGTGATTATGAAGGAATGGTTCACAGTAGAAGAAGCTGCAGAATATTTGTCTGTCTCCAAGAGAACTATTTATAAATTGACTCAGGAAGGCAGATTGCCTGCTTTCCGCATTGGCCAAGAGCGCCACCGCCGATTTCGCAAGGAGGACTTGGATAAGGTGCCTCGGGTACCAGGGGCTACCAGGGGCATGGATTCTATGCTGGCCCTGTCAGCTTCAGCTGACCCTGTTCTGGCAGAACTCTGGGATAACGAAAGAGATGCCGCCTATGACCAACTATAGTCGTGGTGACGTGGTGCTGGTCAGTTTTGTGTTTGCTGATGAAACTGGAGCCAAGCAACGTCCTGCCGTTATCGTCAGTTCGGATATCTATCACCAACAGCGACAAGAGGCTATCATCAGCGCCATTACCAGTAGGGTAGACCGAATCTTGGTAGGCGACCATGCGATAAATCACTGGCGGGAAGCTGGGCTATTATTCCCCTCCGTAGCTACAGGAATTATCAGGACGATAAAACAGAGCATGGTTGTCCGTAGACTGGGCAGAATATCACCAGATGACCTGAAGGAAATTGACAAACAACTGAGCCTTGCTCTTGGAATAGCTTAGGATTGACAGACATTCTTATCCATAAGTATTTCGACCTAGTAGCTTTAGAGCTGGCGTGGAAAGCCGCTAAGGAAGACTTTTCTGAGTTGAAAACGAGCCTATTGGAAGTGAAGAAAGGTTTGGAGGAAATTCACAGCTCTAGCAAGCAGCCTTGATTATGGAGCCGCACTCCGTATGTGAATCACACGTATTCACCCGAATATAGCCGGCAAAACCACAACCCTACCTATTTTCCTCCTCCTGGAAATGCTCCGCCACGGTTTTGCCAAAATCCTGAGCTGCCTTTCCCGCCTCACTGAGTTTCTCCTTCACTTCCTCGTCCTTAAACCTCTTGGCCAGTGCCTTGGCAGATTCAGCCGCGGCATCGCCAAATTCCTTCGCCTTCTCTTTCAGCTCAGGGTCATTGAATATTTCGCTGACCGCCGCCCCGAATGCAGTGAGCATCTCCCCGAAACTATCTCCTGGGCTCTTTTTAGTGCTCTCCTTTTCCTTCGCCATAATACCCCCGACTTCTTTCCTTTTTGTGTAGTTAAGTTATACCCTTATTATACACATCTTTCTGCTCTTCATTTTGCAAACTGCTCCGTGCCAGGACAAGATGCAGCGATGCCTGCAGACGGACAGCGTTCAGCATGCCGCAGTCGGAGGTTCAAGCCCCTCACCCTTCCAATCAAATATGCTTTGTGTTTAACCCCAAGGTCCACAGAAATGCGGCTTGAGAAACTACTGCAACCGTGAGGAAGCAATAGATCTAAGCACCGCTCATAGCCTGTGAGAAAAATCCCCTTGAGTGGCTCACTTATGCTATAATGCCATTAGTAGCTTTACCTTGCCTTTTGACTCTGGAGGAGGGCTATTAAGTGGAACATTGGAAAGAACGTATCTCCATTGACCCAAATAGCTGTCATGGTAAGCCCTGCATCAAGGGAACTCGGATCTGGGTTTCCTTGATAGTGGACAATCTAGCTGCGGGCTCCAGTGAGGCAGAGATACTCGAAGCCTACCCTTCGTTAACTAAGGAGGATATCCGAGCAGCATTGGCTTTCGCCGCTGAGATGTCTAGGGAGCGCTACGTAGACATCCCCTTAAGGGCCTAATTTACTCCATTTCCCACCTGAAGGAACTCTAGGACTTGTTGTACTGCGCGGGCCTAATCAGCTTTTCGTCACCATGCGGGTCCTCATTAAAACCTTAATTGACGCCCTGGTCAAGGAATCGCCGATAAATAAACTCTGGATTGTAGAGCCAGGTCGCCTTGGCATCCACGAAGAGACAGGCCGCGAGTAATCCTTCGTAGGGAGTGAAACACAGCCAGAATTTGCAATAGCACGGTGTTCGGGACGCTGAGGTCAGAGGTTCAAGTCCCCTCGCCCCGAGTAATCCATCTAACTGTAATCCCCTGATACCCCCAGCCAAAAGCATCTATATGCCACTATCCAAAAGGCAAACAAAACGCTAGAAGGTGCAATTGGGTAAAAAGGGCTGGGGAACCTCATAATCTTTGCCCCCGTCTTTACCTCTCAGGGAACGACTCGTTAGATGTTGTTGCGTTTACACTGTGGAATTAATTTTGTCAATATGAGTTCAAGAATGAGATAGCCATTATGGCTTGGTCTGTTTGAGTGAGATAATGGGATATCTAGCGGAAATACTTAACAGCAATGTTCCTCAAGCCACCTATAAACCGAATACGTAGCTAGCAGATCTTCTCGATTATAGGCGCGAATCTTATTTAGTATGCTTTCTGCTTCTTCTTCGTCAGTTGCCTCAAGGTATTGATTATAACGAACTATTGACCACGATCCTCCATATTCCTCTTGACTTCTCTTGAAGCCAACATAGACCTCTACCTGTTTAAGGCTATAGGAGGGAACCGGCAAGACAACAGAGGCTGTGATTGCACTGTACATGTTCCATAAATTATTCAAAATCCTTTGCCCAACCCGACGGATATCTCCATATCGGCTGATATAGTTGCTGACCCAAGCTTTCTCATGGGACCCATAATGCACCACCGGAATGTCCCCATAGCTCTTAAATATTTTAGACATTGTCATGAGGAATTGACGCCATCCATCAGCATCTCCCTCTTCACCGGGCGGAGATAAAATAAGCTCCTGATGTTGGACCTCGTCTGAAGCAACAACCATCAGCCCCCAGAGATAGACATCGGTTTGAAGACCTAGTTCGTCAAATATGTTGTTTTCGATATCGAAAACAACTATCGGCCTATCACCTTTTGAATAACCCTGAGGAAGCGCAAGAGCTGATTTCTTTTCGAAAGTGCCTTTAATCAAGCATCTAGCTTGTCTAATAATTTTCTCTGCCCGTGTTGGCCCAATTCGCTGAGTTCGAGACCCCCGCTGGAAAGTAATATCCGCTAACTTGCCGGCACCAAGTCCGAGAATATCCTCCCACCCTCTCAGGCCGTTCGCCCATAATGCTCGAGACATCCTTTGCACGGCGTTTAGAGTATAGCCAGCATCTTAGTCATTAGTCATTAGTCACTAGTCGTTCGTCAACAGTCCTGAAGGCAAAGGAGCTTGCTTATGCCACGTTTGTAGAGGGGATTCACCCTCACCTAACCTCTCCCGTCGAGGGAGAGACAAATCGAGTTAGGCACTCCTCAGCGTGGCGGCTGGAGGTGGTGAGCAAACCCCAAGTTGAATTGGGGAAGAAGCTAGTCAATAATTCCTTGACCCTTAAGATACCCTTTCGCCTTTTCCAGGAAGATTTTTGCCTTATTTAACAGATCTTCAGCGTCTTTCCTCTCAAAGGGAGCGATATCATAATCTCCCTTACCTCTCTGGCTAAAGGCATCTAGCATATATGAGTGGAGTTCGCTAGGAAGGAGCTGAGCTTTTATAAATTCCTTCCCAAATGCAGAAATTACCCTGCTGTGTTTTGAAAATTTTAGCCCTTTGGATAAAAGCAAGGCTTCTGCACAATAAAACATACTGTAATATCCTCTGGAGGCGGCAAAATCATAATACCCGCCATCAAACAACTCCCCGGCAGCTTGAAGGCTTTTCTCCGCCTTGGTCATTAATCCCTTAATTGCATCCACTCTAAACCTTTACTCCCTCCTCTTTTACATTCAAAATTAAGGGTGACCCCACGTTATCGAAAAACTCCTTTTCATAAATAACGTAAGCAATGACGACTTCATTCTCCAGGGATAAGGCGCTAATGATAGAGCTCATTTTATTCTTCTCTTCCCTGGTCAAAGACTTATTTACCACAATAAGAATGTCGATGTCAGACTCCATGGTGAAATCTCCTCTAGCATAAGAGCCAAAAAGAAATATATCCACCAGATTTTTACCAAGAACCTGCTCAGCTTCTTTTCTGAGACTATATAGAATCTGCCTGACCGCTTTACTACCTATCATGTTTCGAACTCCTTAAGAGATAATCTTCACAATGCATTATAGCATAGGCTTAGTAATCATCACCTTGAAGATAAGTATTCCCCAACCTCACTTCTCTTACGCCTTGTCCTTCCACCTCTGCCAGGTGTTCCTTTGCATGGCGTCCAGGATAGTAAGCAAATTGCTGCTTATACCAAGGGGATTGTCGTGATGCCTTTGTTTGCTAGCATTTCTGCGATATATCTTCGATGGGCGCCGACATCTTAGTCTCTAGTCAATAGTCCTGAAATCAAAGCAGCTTGCTTATGCCGCATTTGTCCAGGGCGATGATTCTCGACGAAGCAATCTCAACAAATCCCCGCCAACCGTAGCGCCACCCTCCATCCCCCGCTTCCCTTGCTCGCCACAGGAGTTACAGGAGCATAAAACAGAGCATGATTGTCCATGAATTACATTGTATACTTGCCTCCTAAATCGATTATACCCCGACTAAACCTCAAATAGAAATCGCTATGCTGGCTTGACGTCATCCAGCGAGATAAGCCCCTGCTGCACCGCCAAGGCCACGGCGTGAGCCCTGTTATTGGCACTAAGCTTGGCGAGGATAACGGTGACTTCGTTCTTTATAGTCTGCTCATCAAGGTTTAGAGTTTTACCTATCTCCTTATTGGCATTGCCCATAGCCACGTAACGCAGAATCACAAGCTCACGGTCTGTTAGAGGTGTATCAGCACCTTTTACCAACTTGAGCAATTGATGTGCTCTTTGCTTGCTAACTCTAAGAGCCTTGCCTATTTCAGATGATGTAGCATTAGGATGTTGAGCAAGGTATGTTTCTATAATCTCCTTTGCTTGCTTCCTACTTAATTTAGCCATTTAGTGAAGTAGCGGTTTAGGAAACTTGGTTGTTCAGTAGTTCTTTCTAGAGACCTCTTGGCCCTGGGCATTGTATAGTGCAGCTATGTCTGGATCTTTGTTATTCCAAATAGCACTACCATAACCGAAGCTGAAACCTCCCCATTCAGGATGAACCTCGTTCGTGTAGACTCGGATACTTTCACCGGGAGCTAAGACATAAGACGGAAATGTGAAAGAAGGGTATCCTTCGTCTATATCCTTCAATCCCCACCCTTCCAAGTCTTCGGGGGTGTCACCAAGATTTGTAATCTCCACGTATTCATCGGATTCCACACGGGGCACGAGACCATCATAGAAAATATAAGTAATTTGAACATTGCCGGCAGACGGTGCTTGAGGCGAAGGTTCTGCCCATAATCCCAAGCCTGCCTCCTTAGCCTCTCTCTGAAGCTGAAGAAAAAGGTCTTGATACTTTACATCAGGAGGATAGGTTGCAACCTGGGCATAACCGAGTCTAACAAGCTCAGCATTGACCATCACATCATCTACCCAGATATATCTAAGCAGGCGACCATATTTGTCGGCCTCTGAAACGTCTTTCTCCAGACGGACTATTTTCGCCTCGACAAGCTCGCGATTCTTTTCGCTTGCTTCTTTGCCAAAGTATTCCACTGGCTTTTGAGGGTGAACTGTCTCAGGGGTCTCTATGCCAATATAGCGAACATTGTATAAGCTCCCCTCAATATCCACTTCAATGGTATCTCCATCAATGACCCTGACAACCTTAGCTTCTACTAGAGCAGTAGTAGGTTGCTCCTGTGGTGAACTTTCATTAGCAGGCGGTAATTGCGTAGGTAGCGCTGAACTAGGTGTGGTCTCACAAGCCACAATAGAGCTAGCCAATAAAAGAGCCAAACCTACAAAGATTGCTGAACATAATTTAGGTTTGTTTCTCATATCAGATCTCGTTTGTCCTCTGCAAATTCACTGGCTGGGCTAGCCTCCAGACTTAACTTAGTATTGAACTGGTCATTATTAGGCCAGCTAATCGCCCTATTGTCCTTCTAAACGATTAAAGAAATCTTCATCAATAATAGCTTGTTCAATGACTGGCTTTACTCCCAACCGTGCATCCAGTAGCAGTCCTACTAGCTCCCTGCTACCAATCAATAGCAAGAAAGTGAAGAGGAGATTCTTCGGTCATAGAGTTTATCCTGAGCTGTATCAGATTCTTCCCCTTCACTTCGTTCAGGGCTTCGGCTCACACGCTCAGAATGACAGCAAGCGAAGGGCTCGCAATGACAGGGGGGACAGATTAGTCGCCTTTAGCTTCTTTCGCCAAACTGGCGCGCAGAGCCTTCCGCGCTCGCGACAGTAATCCTTCAACCGACTTTGGCGAGCGACCCATGAGCTGACTTATCTCTAAGATCGGCATCCTCTGAATGTATTTGAATACCAAAACCTTCCGGTAATCTCGTGGCAAGCTGTCCATAGCTTGCTCAACCGTGTGGCGGGTCTCCTCGGACTCCATTGCACTGTAAGCTATTGGCTCAGTGTCCTCGATTTGCCCGGGCTCCATAGCATCAATACTGGAAGGTAGCACCACAGGCTTAATCTCTCGTGCCTGGCGACGGCAAAAGTCACTTATCTTGTGAAATGCTATGCTGCACAGCCAGGTATAAAGCTGGCTGTCACCTGAACGCAAGCTCTCAACCAGCTCAGTTTCACAAGCTTGAGAGGTAAAACCAGCTATTTTCATGTTGCCCCCACCTGCTACGTTGTGGCGCCGCAGCACCCTTAACATAGCACCTGGCTAGGCTGATGGGAATCACCCATTAGTACTGTTTCAGACCAGAAATTAGTCCTATGACTGGGGAAATTCTAGACACAAATGCTAAAGGAGCAGGCAAAATAGCTGGCATCCACTAGAAAAACCCAGGCTGCTTTAGTAGATTGTGCCACTAATACCTGTTCTGCGTGGCACTTAGGGCGGTAAGAAATTTGCTGGTCATATTAAGGGATTTGTTTTAATCCCATTGTTCGCTAGCGTCTCTACTATGTATCTACGATGACAGCCGGCATCTTAGTTAATAGTCCCGAAGACAAAGGAGCTTGGTTATGTTGCTTTTTGAGATTGCTTCGTCGCTTCGCTCCTCGCAATGACAGAAGAAAAGGTGCTCACAATGACAATAGGGGGCGACTCGGAATGACAACCGCATGTTTGTGGTAGCCATCTGGGCGAAATCCGCCCAGCGTATCGCCCATTTAGTCAACAGCCATTAGTCCAGAAGTCGATAGTCCTGACCTCCTGACTGAGTCTTTATCCAGGCACTTTACTTTTGGGGAAACGACGAACATCCACAAGGAAGGCGATGCTATATTGCTGCAAAAGTGGCACGAAACCACCGAATCTCCTGCGTCCCTAGCCAATAGTAAAAAATCGCTTGACAAAAGTTTCACTAATTTGTATAATTTCAACAAACGGTGAAAATACTATAATTGGTGAAAACCCATGAGGGAGTCAGAGGTCGTAGATAAAATTCGAGAGAGGCTTGAAGGTCTTTTGAGTGATATCCCCTTCCTTGAAGCAGGACAGCCTATCACGCAAATGTATTTGGAAGGTGTCCGCCCCGACTTGCTATTTGAGGTTATGGCAGGAAATCGCCCCTCGAAAATCATAGTAGAAGTGAAGTCCGTTGGGGAACCACGGCAAGTACGGTATTCTATACAGCAGTTGAGGGAATACTTGACTCAGATTGAAGATGCTTACGGGGTGGTGGCTGCGCCTTACATCAGCAATGACACGGCTCGCCTTTGCAAGGGAAACGGTGTGGGCTATATAGACCTGGCGGGAAATTGTTTCCTGAACTTCGATAAGGTGTACATCGAACAAAAAAATTACCCGAATCCGACTGTAGAAAGGCGGCAGCTCCGTTCCCTCTTCACTCCTAGGTCAAGCCGTATTCTCAGAGCGATGCTTGCCAATCCGAGGCGGCCTTGGCAGGTGCAGGAGTTGGCAGAGGAAGCCAATGTGAGCCTTGGCCTGGCTTTTAAAATCAAAGAACGCCTTTTGGATCTGGAGTATGCCCGTGAGGAAAGTAAGAATATCCTTCTCAACCGCTCGGGAGAGCTTCTGGATAAGTGGGCAGACAACTATTCCTTCCGGAGAAATAAGATGTATGACTACTTTGGCTTTGAGGAGCCCAAGGAGATAGAGCGAAGGCTTGCAGGATATTGTCAGAAGAGAGAAATTCCTTATGCTCTGACTCTTTTTTCCGGTGCTGCCCTAGTGGCACCTTTTGCCCGTTACACCAGGGGATTCGCGTATGTGGGCAAAGGGATTCGAGAGTTGGCACAATCGCTGGAGTTGAAGGAAGTCTCCTCAGGACCAAACTTTAGCATATTAGAGCCCTATGATGAAGGGGTCTTTTATGGGAGCAGAAGGATTGAAGGACTAGAGGTCGCTTGCGATGTGCAACTCTATCTTGACCTTGTGGGATTTAGAGGGCGTGGTGAGGAATCAGCCAAATTTCTTCTCGAGCAGAGGATAAAGCCTCAATGGTAAGACAAAGCGATTATCGGGAAGCAGAAGTTCAGGCTTGTTTTTCTGTATTGCTGGAGATAATGACAGTCTTGGGTGAATTTCGAGAAAATATTGTTATCGTGGGGGGAAACGTCCCTTCGCTTCTTATTCCGTCTGCTAGGGAGAAACACCCGGGTACGCTGGATATAGACCTTGCCTTAGATTTTAAGCATATTTCGGATGATGCTTACAAGACAATTGTCAAAACCTTGAGCGCCAGAGGCTACTACCAGAAGGAAGGCACGCAACCCTTTGTCTTCCATAGAGATGTAGAGGATAAATTTGGAGCTAAAATCACTGTGGAGATTGACTTGCTAGCTGGAGAATATGGTGGCACAGGGAAGGGACATCGCCACCAAAAAATACAGGACGCTCAAGCTAGGAAAGCTAGAGGGTGCGACCTTGTTTTTGATAGCGCGGTAAGAGTCAATCTAGCTGGCACTTTACCAAGTGGTGGTCAAAACGAGGTAACCGTTAAAGTGCCTTCCATTGGACCTTTTCTGGTAATGAAAGGCATGACGCTCTGGGAACGGATGAAGGAAAAAGACGCCTATGACATCTATTACTGCTGCCGGAATTATCCTGGGGGTCTGACAGCCTTGGTGGAAGCGATAAGGCCGCTGGTAAGGAACAGACTTGCAAGGGAAGGCCTGGGAAAA
>PCSL01000058.1:0-382 GCA_002772325.1 Chloroflexi bacterium CG23_combo_of_CG06-09_8_20_14_all_45_10 | reverse complement strand
TTGGCATAGTAGTGAATGTGGGCCGTTATGGAGGAGGTGGGGAAGAAAATTACTCAGACTACAGTCCTCCATATGTTCTCCGGAGTGATTAGTATTTGCTCAGGGTAACAAATCGTCATTATGTGCACTTACGGGCCTTTGCTTTTCATTTTTGCTTTTTAGAATGGTTTTAGGGAGTGTCCCTAGTAAGTAGCTGTAGCGCGTATACCACCTCCATGAAACTGCCATCATTACCTCCTTATGTCAGCATTGGCTTCGCAGAAGATGGACGTTGTCAATTCTTACTGTTGCTAACCCTTGAACTTTTGCTGCTGCCAAGCATTCCTCTGCGCGGCGCTTTGGGGCCTAACCAAATTGCTGTGTGTGTTAACGGAATTGTCTT
>PCSL01000012.1:1670-8133 GCA_002772325.1 Chloroflexi bacterium CG23_combo_of_CG06-09_8_20_14_all_45_10 | reverse complement strand
ATAGTTGCCACAGGAAGAACAACACCAAATATTAAGTGGAGTCCCCCAATACCTCTCTCTGGAGAAGGCCCAATCAACATTGTTCTCCAGCCAATCACCAAAACGACCATACTTAATATGGCTGGGATACCAGTTTATCTCTGCATTGCCAGAAATAAGTCTATCCTTCACTGCTGTTGTTCTGATATACCACGCCTTTTTAGCATAGTAGAGAAGTGGTGTCTCACACCTCCAGCAAAAGGGATAGGTGTGAATAATTCTCTCACTGCGGTAGAGCAAGCCACGTGATTTAAGATCGTCGAGAATAAGAGGATCAGCATCCTTGACGAATTTGTCCGAAAAAGGATAGGTGCCGGTTACCTTTCCTTCTAAGTCCACCGATTGAACGAAATCAAGCCCCCTATCCACTCCCGCATCGAAGTCAACCTCTCCAAAAGCGGGAGCAATATGGACAATGCCTGTGCCTTCCTCCAGGGAGACAAAATCAGTATCAATTACTGGATAAGTCAGACCACCTCGGGGTTCAGACCACGTCTTGCGAATGCCTGCCTCAATAATTAGCGGGAAATGCTCTCGTCCCACGCTATACTTATGTGGATTAAATAGCGGCTCATACCGCGCCCCAAGCAAGTCCCTTCCCTTAACACTCCCAACCACTCTGCAAGGACCTAGCCCTACCTGCTCAAGCAAGGTCGAAGCTAGGATAAGATATTCGCCATCTACTTCTGCCACTGCATATTCAGCCTGAGGGGCTACCGCCAGTGCAGTATTGCCCGGTAGTGTCCATGGAGTAGTCGTCCATGCCAAGAAATAAGCAGGCTTGTCTATATCAATATTGAGAAGTCTTCTCCAAGCTATAAGAGTATCCGGAATAATCCTAAACTTTATGTAAACCGATGGGTCTTCAGCATCATCTCGGTAGCCCAGAGCCACCTCATGAGAGCTAAGTGAGGTACCACATCTAGGACAATGCGGCGTTACCTTATAGCCCTGATAAATCAAGCCTTTGTCCCATAGTTTTTTCACTATCCACCAGCAAGACTTAATATAGCCATTGTCCAAAGTTATATAGGGATGTTTCATATCCAGCCAATAACCAATGCGCTCAGTCATGACTTCCCACTCCTTAATGTAGTTAAAGACACTTTCCCGACACTTCTGGTTGAACTGCGCCACCCCATATTGCTCAATTTGAGCCTTGTTGCTGAAACCAAGAGAACTCTCTACCTCCAGTTCTACTGGTAATCCATGGGTATCCCACCCTGCCTTACGTGGCACATGATAACCTTTCATTGTCTTGTAGCGACAAATGATGTCCTTAAATAACCGGGATAGCACATGGTGAATCCCAGGACTGCCATTGGCTGTAGGTGGACCTTCATAGAAAACATAATGCTGGTTCCCCCTTCTTGCCTCGATACTTTTGTTAGAAATGCCATGCTCCTTCCAAAAACGAAGAATATCCTGCTCTATTTGAGGAAAATTTACCTTACTACCTACTTTGCGGAACATGGGTTAGTCTCGTTTCAGCAGAATAACTACTTTTCTATCTTCACCCTCTCCTACACTGTGAGTGACGACCTCAGGATGATTAGCCAAAGCTAAATGAATAATACGGCGCTCATCAGGTGGCATTGGCTCCAAAGTCATAGCACGGTGTCTTAATTTTACCTGCTCTGCCAACCTCAAGGCCAGCTTTTGCAAAGAATCACGGCGGCGTTTTTTATACCCACAAATATCAATACTTAATGGCAACCAAGCCTCTAACCGTCCCGCTACTATGAGCCTAACGATGTATTGCAAGCAAGCTAAAGTCTGCCCTCGTCGCCCAATCAAAATACCTAAATCATCACCCTCAATATCCAAAGCTATTGGTATCTCACCAGACGAGGCTTTAATAGCACCTGTTACCCCCATTAACCTCAGCAAGTTCTCCAACACCTCTATAGCTATTTTGACTATATCTTTTTCCAGCGAAGCTAGTGGTTTTACTCTAATTACAGCCTCTTCGCCCCTAAAAATCCCCGATTTGCCCTCTTTAACAACCACTGTTTCAAATTGATCCCGACCTATCCCCAACCGCTTTTCTGCCTCCTCAGTTGCCTCTTCCACTGTCTTGGCAGTTATCTCCAATTCTTCCATGTTCTAACCTCTCATCTCAACTAAAATCAAAAATTAAAAGTTAAAAATCAAAATTTTTGCATTTTGCATTTTAATTTTTGACTTTGTTTTTTATAACGCTCTTTTGCTTCCTCGTCCTAGCGCTGATTGCTTTGTAGAGGAAGGTCTTAAATAACCCCAGCCACCACCAATGAAATATTGAGTCGCAATACCAATCACAGTGGAAACCAGCCAAAAAAGAGGTAAACCACTGGGGAACATCAAACAAAACATGCCAAACATGAAAGGCATCATTAGCAACATCATGCTGCTCATGGATTGCTGCCTTGGGTCAACAGATGGCGCAGTGGTCATTTTCTGTTGCACCCACGTTGTGCCGCCAACTAGAATGGCTAAAATTAAAGTGTGGTCAGGTTGACCCAAATCAAGCCACAAAAAATGACTATTTAAGGGAAGTGCCTGATTCACTATCTGCCAGGAATAAAGATGCTGAGATAGATCCAGCAAGTTCTCCGGCGTAGTGGCCAGAGCCTTCATAATAGATTGATACAAAGCGATCCAGATAGGAAACTGAATTAGCATAGGCCACATACAACCTATAGGGTTCACTCCAGCCTCTTTGTAAACTTTCATCATCTCCTGCTGAAGTTTCTGTTTATTCTTGCCGTACTTCTTTTGCAGCTCCTGAATCTTGGGCTGCATGCTTTGCATAGCTTTAGTAGACTTGAGTTGTCTTAAGGTAAGAGGCGTGAGTATCAAACGAACCACAACAGTAAGGATAATAATGGCCAAACCAAACTCCACTGCTTTAGGTAGGAGGCTTGATAAAGCAATCAAGCCATTAAGCATTGGGTCGAGAATAATTAAATTCCACAAGTTTGCCATAATTGCAAATCTTACTTAATTGTCAGAGGAAATCTCCAGTTTATTTTCCCCTTGCCCACATCCATAGCGTAAAGACAGTTATCCTGGGCACGGATATAGACTATGCCTTCCTGGATGCAAAGAGACCCCCGAATGGGGGCATCGATTGATACTCCATTAATTAGCTTACCATTAAATATATCAAGCGCATACACCTCGCCTGAGTCACAAGCTACCACCAGTAAATCATCTGTTAAGGCCGGTGAAGAAACAATGGGACTTCCAGCATCAAATTCCCACAATTCGTTACCCGTCTTTGAGTCAATAGCGTAAACTTTGCCATCGAGGCAGCCAGCATAAACGACACCATCCTTAGCTACGGGAGTGGCCCAAAACCAATTGCCACCAGGGAATTTCCACAACAGTTCATTATCACCTATTTTTACAGCATATAAGTTACGGTCAAATGAACCAGCAAATATAGTGTTTTCATAAAGCATTGGAGAAGAGGCAAATCCCGCTTCCGCCTTAAAAGCCCAAGGTAACAGACTACCATCCTTAGCTGATAAAGCATAAATATGCCCATCAAAGGTACTCACATACACAGTTTCCTCTTCTACCACCGGCGTTATCCATAACTTGTCACCCAATGGGTCAGATTTCCACTTTTCATCTCCATAGGTCATATCCAAAGCATAGACCCTGCCATCTGAACTGCACACATAGACAGTATCATCAGCTACCACAGGACTACCTACAATAGGCTCAATTATATCCTCGGTCCTAGGGTAAGCCCACTCACCACTTCTTGTCCGAGGAAAAGGCAAATTCTGGCTCCTGGCTGAAGAACTCATCATCAAGACTTTACCATTATAGGTGCCAATACAAACCGATTCACCAACCACAGTCGGTGTGCCGTATATGCTTACTGGTACAGATGAGGGGCCACATGATATGCCTTTAGAGGATATAGTAATAGCAAAAGACCATTCCCCATCAGAAGAGGGGAATGACATTTCCTGATTTCGAGCTGAGGGGTTTACTGCCACTATTTTGCCATCTGTGGAACCTAAATAGAGAATCCCATCATAAGAAATAACTCCAGAGAATCCTAGAGGCTTTTGTTGTCCTCCTACACAACCACCGGCGCTTAAGGCGAGGAAGCAAAAAATGCCAAGGGAAATTAATATTTTAATCCTCATTTCAATACACTAAAATGATAACTAAAGCACAGGGTCATAACCACCTTTAGAGAAAGGATTGCATCGAGCTAACCTCTTAACCACTAGCCAGCTACCTTTGATAAATCCATATCTCTTAATCGCCTCGCAGGCGTAGTGCGAGCATGTTGGCTGGAAGCGGCAAGAATGAGGGGTAACCTCTGATACCGTCGCTTGATATAATTCAATTAACTTTAGCGCTAGCTGTTTCATCACTTCTTTGTAGTAATTGGGCTTGGGCTAGCAACATAGTTACTGTCTTTCCCAGTTGATGGTAGTCAGCAGCAACTGCCTCTCGACGAACAATAAAGACAATGTCCCATCCTGGCTTTACCAATTGCAACCTCGTTATCTCTCTAAGTAAACGCTTCAAACGATTGCGCTGTACCGCCTTACCCACCTTCTTAGTTACAGAAAAGCCATATCTACTCAAGTTCAACCCGTTAGGCAGCGCTTTCATCACTATTAAACTATCTATATATGTCCTCCCTTGCTGGTAAACTAGAGCATACTGCGCTCGCTTAGTTAAAACCCAAGGCCCCTTCATGAAAATGCAACTAAACTGGAGTCAACCTCCATCGCCCCTTGAGTCGCCTCGCCTTAAGCACCACCCGCCCACCCCGAGAAGCCATTCGGATGCGGAAGCCCAATTTACGTCTGCGGGAAATTTTCTTTGGCTGGTAAGTACGTTTTGGCATGCAGTTCCTTCAAGACACTTATTAACGTAGACCTACACCACCCGTCTTCCAAATATGGCTTGGGGCATAAGGTAATAGAGCTAAAAATCGAGCCTTCTTTATAGCTTGCGCCAAATAGCGCTGGTGCTTAGCACAAGCCCTGGTTCTCCGTCGTGATTCAATCTTGCCACGACCGGAAATGTATTGAGACAACATAGAAACATTCTTGTAATCTATATTTATTTTCTCAGTACAAAAGGGGCAAATTACTGGCCCGGGAATATAATTTCTTGGCTTTCTCACTCTCCTACGATTAATCAACTTCCAATTCCTTCACTTTGCTCAAAAGGTAAGTCCTCGGGTTCAAGCTCGCCTTCTTCTGGAAGAGGGGCCAAAGCTTTCCTATCAAGAAAGCGCACACAATCCGCAGTTACCTCAAGACTAGTATGCATCTGTCCGTCTTGGCCTTGCCAGTTGCGCGCATGAAATCTTCCATCGACATAAACTCTTCGCCCCTTGGATAAGAATTGATTGCACTGCTCTGCTTGCTTGCCCCAAACGGTAATCCTAAACCAATCTGTTTCTTCCCTACTCTCCCCAGCAGAGGTAGTGTAACGACGGCTAGTAGCCATGCGGAAAGAAGTAACCGCTTTGCCATCAGGCGTAAATCTCATCTCAGGATCACTGCCTAAATAACCAATAAGTATTACTTTGTTTAAGCTTGCCATATCAATCACCCACTTTCACTATAAGCTGCCGTAGAACTTCTTCGGAAGCTGCAAGATCTGCTTCGAGTGCTTTAACCAACTCCGGCTCTAACTTGAAGCGAGTCAAAATGTAATCACCTTCCATAAATTTCTTTATCGGATAAGCTAACTTTCTTCTCCCCCACTGCTCTGTCTCCTCCACAATCCCATTTCTGTCGCTAATAAACCGATTCACTTTTTCCACCACCTTGGGCAACTCTTCTCCGTCAACCTCAGGGCTAATTACAATCACTAATTCGTAATTACGCATTGCTAGATTCATCCTATTATAACATGCTAATAACCATAATTTAAGCGAAGAACCAGTGGTAAAGGCAATTTGTGCTCCATCATTTTCTTTTGGGTAATAGTTATATCATAATTAACACGCCAATGATACATGATTTGAGCCTCACTGTCATAGAGAGCGTAACTCGCTCTGGGGTCGCCATCACGAGGCTGTCCCACACCACCAGGATTAATAATTAAGCGACGGTTTTCAGGTCCCAATCTCATTACACCAGGAGTTTTTGCCGCAAAACATTTGCCATCTTTATTCTGCCCAAAAATTAGTGGCACGTGAGAGTGCGCCACGAGGCAGAAAATGGTATCAAAATAGCCAAAATTATCACGAGCAGCATTCACCGATAGCAGATATTCCCAGATGGGCTGACGGGGACTCCCGTGAACCAGAGTAAAGTCGTCTCGTATTAATTTAATAGCGAGGTCCTGTAAGTAATTTACATCCTCTGCAGTTAGCTGCTGTGCTGTCCACTGGCAAGCTTGGGCAGCATCTAGGTTAAAATCTGAGGTATCAATCTTGCCAATAGCAGCC
>PCSL01000012.1:0-1632 GCA_002772325.1 Chloroflexi bacterium CG23_combo_of_CG06-09_8_20_14_all_45_10 | reverse complement strand
CCGCAAAAGCTCAATGCAAGCATGAGGTTCAGGACCATATCCCACTATGTCTCCTAGACACCATATTTCATCAAATCCCCCTTTAGCTTCAATGTCCTCAAGCACAGCTTCAAAAGCAGCTAAATTAGCATGAATATCACCAAGAATGGCATACTTCATAGGAGCAAACTATAGCATCTACCAGCCAAATTGTTAAAGTTGAGGTCACAATAAAGCCAATGCTATAATTTCAAGGATGAAGCTATCGGAGTTAGGGGAATTTGGTTTAATCAACCTCATACGTAACATCACTGATAAATTCAAGAATTCCCAGCAGGTTTCCTGGCAGCAACTCTTGGTTGGCATTGGTGATGATGCGGCGGCGTGGCAAGGTGATAACCGCATCCAGTTGGCTACCACAGATAGTTTAGTCCAAGGTATACACTTCGACCTAAACACCGTTACCTGGGAGGAATTAGGTTGGAAGGCACTGGCGGTAAATTTAAGCGATATAGCCGCTATGGGTGGCATTCCCAAATATGCCTTAATCTCTCTAGCAGCACCTGGTGAACTTGAGGTAGAAAATATCGCCAAATTTTGCCATAGCATGGCATGCCTAGCCACAGAATTTGGGGTAGCTATAGTCGGTGGCAACCTTGCTGCTGCCCCTAATGTAGTTATCACTATCGCTGTCCTAGGCCACTCAAAAGGCAAATCGATACTTAAGAGGTCAACAGCAACACCCGGTGAGCAAATAGCTGTCACAGGATGGCTAGGATTATCAGCAGCTGGCCTGGAAATGTTTAAGGGGAAAATGAGCTTAGACCCTGAAACAACCAGTATCTTGAGACGTGGTCATCTTCAGCCTACGCCTAGAGTAAGAGAGGGACAGATTTTAGTCGAGCAGAGAGTCAAGACTACCATAGATATAAGCGACGGATTGATTGCTGACCTTGACCACATTTGCCAAGCTAGCAAGGTCAGTGCCAAAATAAGAATGGAGCAGGTGCCCACACATCCACTAGTCAAGGTTAATTTCCCAAACTATCGTGAGTTAGCTCTATATGGGGGAGAGGACTATGAACTGCTTTTTACCGCTAACAAGACTATTATGGACAAAGTCAGACAGGCTCTAAATTGTCCCGTGACTGTAATCGGTGACATAGTAGAAGAAACGTTGCCAAATCGAGTGACTTTGCTAAATAGCAAAGGAAAGGTTATCCCCCTTAAAAAGGGGGGCTGGGAGCACTTCCGGGATGAATCTCCTAAAGGTGAAATCACATAGCCCAGAGCAAACTCAGCTTCTAGGAAACTACCTAGGCAAGCTAGCTCAAAGAGGCGATATTTTTCTTCTTGTGGGTGATTTAGGAACAGGCAAAACTTGCCTTGTCCAGGGCATGGCATATGGATTAGGCACAAAGGAGTATGCCTTCAGCCCATCTTTTGTCATAGTCAGGGAGTACCATGGTAGGCTTCCCCTATACCATATTGATTTCTATCGCCTCGACCATATTGGCGAAATTGCTGACCTGGGGCTAGAGGAATACTTCTATGGCGAGGGAATTTGTGTAGTTGAATGGGCAGAAAAGGGGCTGCGAGTACTACCCCAGAACAATTTGCTTATAAAATTAAACTACGTCTCCAATTGTGAAA
>PCSL01000033.1:1026-8321 GCA_002772325.1 Chloroflexi bacterium CG23_combo_of_CG06-09_8_20_14_all_45_10 | reverse complement strand
TTGCTTCCTCTCGGGGCAGTAATTTTCCTTATACCCGGGCATGTTTACTATAGCATCATTGGCATAATAATAATGAGCGTTACTATTGCTATTCATGTATTAAGGGTAAAAGCGAAGAAGACTTGGTTTAATCGTTAAAAAGTTGTTGTTCTTGGCTCCAATGGCGAATATGTTTTTTATCGGAAAAGGAAAAGAGAGAGGTAGTTAAAACTGTGGTTAATGCTGTGACTGAGGATATGGTTATTATTGTGGGAGCTGGCTGTGAGTCAATGGAGGCAAGATGGAAGAATATATTGGGATAAAGGTTGATGCTTTGCAGCAATTCACTATCAATGTATTTAATAAATTTGGTGTCCCGGTTGAGGATGCGAAAATAGCAGCCGAAGTATTGATAACTGCAGACCAAAGGGGTGTGGGCTCCCACGGTCTGCAGAGGCTTAAAAGATATACGAACGGCTTGAAAACGGGAGTAATAAAGCCGATTGTGGATGTAAAGGTCTTGAAAGAAACGCCAAATACCCTCCTTATTTCCGGCGGAGATGGGCTTGGTCAAGTTGTAGGCTATAAGGCTATGAAGCTTGTCATAGATAAGGCACTGAAAAATAATATTGCCTTTGCCGCAGTCCGCGATTCTAATCATTACGGGATTGCTGGGTATTATTCAATGATGGCGCTCGAGCATGACCTTATTGGGCTTTCGCTAACAAATGCTGCACCGCTTGTGGTACCAACCCATGGCAAAAATGCCGTAATGGGGACAAACCCTATTTCGATTGCTGTTCCTGCGGGTAAAGAGCGACCATTTGTATTGGATATGGCGGCTTCAACTGTTCCCAGGGGGAAGCTCGAAGTTTATGAGCGTGAAGGTAAAATAATGCCAATTACTTGGGCAACAGATGAGCTCGGAAATCCAACGCAGAATATACCCAGAGTACTGGCAAACTTGCTTGATAAGAAGGGTGGTGGACTGTTACCACTTGGCGGAGCAGAAGAAGAAAGTGGTGGTCACAAAGGATATGGATTGTGTTTGGTTGTAGATATATTCTCAGGAGTACTTTCTGGTAGCGAATTTGGGCCAAATCTCTATGCTAGGAAAGATATACCGGCTAAGGTGGCTCATTTCTTCGGTGCTATAAAGATAGATGCATTCATTGAGCTAGCTCTGTTTAAGAGCATGATGGATGAGTATATAAATATACTTAAAAATTCGGAGAAGGCAGCTGGCAAGGATAGAATATTCATCCATGGGGAGAAGGAATTTGAGCTTTATGAGCAACAAAAAGAAGAAGTGCGCCTTTACTACAAGGTAGTTGAGGAACTGAGAAACATTGGAGAAGAAGTCAATATAAAAGCACCATTCTAAGGCACTGTGAGACTCGGTTAGCTCTCCAAAGCAAAGTGGCTATTAGTCAATCCAGGCTCACTAAATCAGTTTTTTCCAATACACATTAAAGAAGAAAGGGGCCTCTTTCATTTCCTAAGTTAGCGGAGGCGGTTATAAAGAAGTTAAAAAATGAACATAAAGGATAGGCTTATACAAATTGTTGGTGCCGAAAGGTTTTCAGACGATAAGACAGTGCTCTACTGTTACTCCAGAGACGTGTCTCTTGCTAAAGGAGGAAGAGTGTGGGGGTTGCTGTCTCAAGACTCGATCCAAAGCGGGCGAGAATTTATCTTGCTAATGATATAGGTGTTCCCATTAAGAATATTCCCATAATGTTAAAGGAAATAGAAAGGATCTCAAAGGAATACGATATGCCCATCGCCACTTGGGGGCATATAGGGGACGGAAATATACACACTGGAATGGTTGGTTGATTTTACTGAGGAAAAGGAAATAAAGAAGGCAGAGGAAGTGGCGGAGGAAATCTATAAAAGCACTCTGAAACTGGGAGGGACAACGACTGCAGAGCATGGGATTGGGGTGGAAAAGGGGAAGTGGTTGGAGGAGGAGCATAAAAGTTCCTTTGGGGTAATGAAAATGATAAAGAAGGCAATTGATCCAAAGAATATCATGAATCCGGGAAAGATGGGCTGTGATAACCGAATATATAAGAGAAATAACAAAATGTGTGAGGTGTGGAAAGTGCACAGTTTTTTGTCCTATGTTTGATAAATTGGGGTGGGAAGTGGGCGCAGCGAGGGGGAGGCTTTTGTTAGCTTTGGGCTTTATACAGGGAGAAGTAGAGATAAACGATGAGTTTGTAAAAAGTTTTTATCAATGCCCAACTTGTATGAGATGTGAAGCGGAATGCCCCTCCGGGGTTCCGGTGATTAATATAATAAGAGAGGTGAGAAGGACTCTGGTTAGCAGAGAAATCCCTATCCCCTTCTCCCATAAAGGGATGTTTGATGTTATTTCCAAGCTTACTAGGAGGGAGGGTTTTAATTCAAAATGGCTGAGTTTGATTGAGGGAGGGAGAAGTCGTCTATTTTCCGGACTGTCTTCCCTATATAGAGCCACTTTTAGACTTCGATTTAGATTTTGAAAGGATAATCTCTGGTGCTATAAGGATTTTTAATCAAGCCGGAATACGGCCAGCCATACCAGAAGAGCTTGGATGTCGTGGTCATGACGCACTTCGGTCCGGACAGTATGAGCTTTTTAATGAACTGAGGGAAAAGAATTCTAAGATTTTGCGGAAAGCCAAATTGATTGTAGTGAATTGTGCCGAGTGCTACAGAACTTTGAAAAAGGATTATTCCTTGGAGGGAAGGGTTCTTCATATCTCTGAATTTGTAGCTGAGTTGGTAAGAGAAGGGGGATTAAATTTAGGGAAAATGGAAGGGAAAGTTACCTTTGATGACCCCTGCAGGTTGGGGAGGCATATGGGGGTATACAAACCACCGCGGGACATCCTCGCCAGAATTGCCAATTACGAGGAGACGCCGAGGTCGGGCAAAGAAGCTTTATGCTGTGGTGTAGGGGCAGGGATAAATTGTAATAAATACTCTGAGCTTATAAAAGAGGAAAGGCTAAAAGAAGCAGCAGGAGTTGCGGATACGATGATCACCTCTTGCACCAGGTGTTTAGCACACTTTGGATGCCTTTTATCTGAACCTTTGGAAAGGGTGGGCTTACCGAAAATTGAGGTCAGAGATTTCACTGAGTTTGTTTCAAGTAATTTAGCCGGGTGATGAATATAGAAGGGCAGAAGCGGAATATATGTCTGTCATTACGGAGGTTTAGGTGGATGATTTTGAATGGGGTGCTGATGGTGTTTTAGTTGCCGGGTGTCATATTGGTAGTTGCCACTACATTTCTGGCAATATAAGAGCGAAAGGATAATACAGAAGCTGAAGACTTCGTTGCATAGGCTGGGGTTAGAAGATGAATGCCTGATGCTACAGTGGATATCTAGCAGTGAGGGAAGGTTATTTGCCAAGACGATTGAGGAAATGGCTGGCCGGCTCAAAAACATAGGCCAATCACCCTTAAAGAGAAATAGGCATCTTTAAAGAAGAATTTTGTCTAAGGCTTTTGGACTTATGAAAATAAAAGTTCCTTACGGAAAGGCAAAAATAGAGGTCAAAGTCCCGGAAGATAAAGTTTTGGGGGTGATAGCCCCCAATCCTGTTCAGCTCGGCGATGAAATGGCCACCATCAGAAAGGGAATAGAAAATCCCATTAACTCAAAGAGTTTTGATGAATTTATAGCAAGTGGTGAAGGTTTGCTCTTCATTGTCAATGATTATACCAGACCTACTCCTACGGCAAAAATATTGGAAGTAATTTACGACAAAATCAAGGACAAGAATATAAAGTTTCTTATTGCTACTGGAATTCATCGTGAGCCAAATGAGGAGGAATTTAAGTTTATCTTCGGGAAATATTACCATATGTTTAAAGATAGAATTTATGTCCATGATAGCAGGAAAGATGAAGATATGGTGTATTTAGGAACTTCTTCTACTGGCACGGAGATGTGGGTGAATAGACTAAGCATAGAGGCTGATAAGCTGGTCATTATTGGCTCCGTAGAACCTCACTATTTTGCTGGTTACACCGGTGGAAGAAAGTCTTTTCTTCCTGGGATTGCCTCATATAAGACGATAGAACAAAATCATAAGCATGCCCTTCATCCCCAGGCAAAGGCATTGGCTTTGGAAGGGAACCCGGTTCATGAAGATATGATTGATGCTCTGAAAACAATAGAAGGAAAGGAGATTTTTTCCGTCCAAACTGTCCTCAATAAAGAAAAAAGAACTTATAGCTGTGTATCAGGGCATATCATTGATTCGTTCTGCATGTCTATAGAGAAGGCTCACGAAGTTTACTGTGTAAGGGTTAAGGAAAAGGCAGATATTGTCGTTACTGTTGCCGGTTACCCTGCGGACTTGAACCTGTATCAATCTCTCAAGGCTTTTGAGCATGGGAAGCTTGCCTTAAAGGAAGGCGGAATTATTATTCTGGTTTCTGAATGTCGTTCTGGTATAGGCGAAGAAACTTACTTCAATCTTCTTTCCAGCTGTAAAACCTCAAAGGAATTTCTTGAGAGAGTTGAGCAGGGCTATAGACTTGGTTATCACAAGGCGGCTAGGTTAGCTGAGACCACTACCTGGGCAGAGATCTGGGGTGTAACCGGGATTAAAGATGAAGATATGGAGCGTGCCTTCATCAAACCTTTCCCTAGTATCCAGCAAGCAATAGATAAGGCTATTGAAAAGAAAGGGAAAGAGGCAAAAGTTCTATTTTTAATGGATGGGACTCTTACCGTCCCAAGGGTGATTAATTGCTCAAAAGAGTAAGAACGAAACCCTCGTGGTCGGAAGAGCACGAGGAAGCCAATGTATTCCCATATACCGGAAGGAACGGAAGATATCAACATGAGAGCATTTGAGGAGGGACTGAAATCCACACCCTAGAACCTCTCATTAACAAATTTGAAGGCGTTTTAGAGCTATCTCTTCGCTTAAGGAAGAAAGAGATGCAATGGTATATAATGCTCTTAAATCCTTTTCAGGGAGGTTTTTAAAATGTCAAAACTTAATCTAAAGGGAATTTTTCCACCTATTCCCACACCTTTTATAAAAGGGAAAGTTGCTTATGATAAATTAGCATCAAATGTAGAAAAATGGGGTAAAACAGGAATTAGAGGTTTTGTTGTTCTTGGCTCTAATGGTGAATATGTTTATTTATCGGAAGAGGAAAAGAGAGAAGCTGTTAAAACTGTGGTTAACGCAGCACCTGGGGATATGATTATTATTGTGGGAGCTGGCTGTGAGTCAACGGTGGAAACTATTAGATTAACCCAAGATTGTAGTAAATTGGGAGCACATGCGGCATTAATTGTAACTCCCTCTTACTATGGAGGGCAAATGAATGCTAAAGCGCTAATTAAGCACTATACCACTATTGCGGATGATTCTTCTATACCTATAGTACTTTACAATGTACCTAAATTTACCCATATCAACCTTGGTGTAGATATTGCAGCAAGATTGTCAAAACATCCGAATATTATCGGAATAAAAGATAGTTCAGGTAATGTAAATCAATTAGGTGAGTATCTAAACAACGTTGATGAAGACTTTAATGTATTGGTAGGAACGGCCGGGGCATTATTGGGGGCTTTAACCTTAGGCTGTGCTGGTGGTATTCTTGCTCTGGCTAATGTAGCTCCAGAAAGTTGTGTAAAAATATTTAATCTTGTTCAAGATGGTAATATCGAAGAAGCAAAGAAACTTCAACTTAAAATGATACCGGTTAATAAGGCCATAACAGCAACTTATGGTATAAGTGGTCTAAAAGCTGCCTTAGACATGGTAGGTTATTTTGGCGGAGAAACAAGACTCCCCTTATTACCGCTAACAGAAGATGAAAAGAGAGAGATTGAGGAAATCTTAGAAAAAGGATTATCAGGCTATCGAAAAACCTTTTCTGCCAGAGGCTAATCACCGACCGTCAATTGTCTCCGGCAAGGAAGGTTTTTAACAGTTTGTCACAACATATCCTAATGAATCCCAATGCTTTCTTAATTAATACAGCCAGAGGCAAAATAGTAGACGAAACGACCCTAGTAAATGCTCTGCGAAAAAATGTCATCGCCGGCGCTGCTCTTGATGTCTTTACTCCTGAGCCTACTCCCAGCGGATCAACTCTTTTCCTGCCCAAACCTAGCTCTTACTCCTCACACGGGTTCGGCAAGCGAGGATACGGCAAGACACATGGGCATAGAGGTAGCCGAAGTTGTCATAGCTATATTAAGGGGTCAAAAACATCGTTACCTTGTTAATCCCGATTATGTGAATCATCTTTACTAGAGTGGAAAGATTTTCTAAAGAGGCGGAGGCAAAGAGTAATGAACTTAAAGGAGATTGCAGTGAAAGTACCTGTGGAGGAGCTTCGGAACAAGATCGAAACAATCTTGGGAAAGCTGGACATGGATAGAAGGGACATTGAAGTGGTAGCGGACGCTTTGGTGAAGGCAGATTTGAGAGGCGTTGCCACTCACGGAGCATACTACTTACCGCGTTATCTTGAAAGGGTCAAGGAAGGGACAGTAAAGACGAAGCCAAAAATAAAGATAGAAGAACATGGAGCTCAAGCCCTCATAGACGGTGACCATGGATTTGGACAGGTAATAGGAAATAGAGCTATGGATTTAGCCATAGAGAAAGCGAATAAGACAGGAGTGGGATTTGTGGGGGCTAAAAACACTAGCGATTATGGTATGGCAGCATATTATTCTTTAAAAGCGGTTGAGAGTGACATGATTGGAATAACATTCTGCAACACTTATCCTTGGGTTGCTCCCTGGGGGGGCTGTGAAAGGCTTTTGGGAACTAACCCTATCTCCTGTGCAATTCCAGCCAAAGAGAGATGGCCAATCGTCTTAGATATGTCAACCTCAGCCATAACGGCTACAGCGGTATTGAGAGCTAAGGAAGAGGGGAGGAAGCTGCCGAGAAATGTCGCCGTTGATGAGAATGGAGACTTTACCACTGATCCAGACGAAGTATGGACAAAGGGGGCAATACTTCCCTTTGGGACATATAAAGGATATGGGATAGCCTTGCTTATTGACATTCTAGCCGGGGTTTTAACAGGGTCAGCATTTGGGAAAGAGGTGAAGTCGCTACACCAGTTTGGCGAGTTCATGACGTTAGGGCAATGTTTCATAGCTATTGACCCCGACAAAATGATCGGGATAGAGAATTTCAAGGAAAGGGTCGATAAGGAAATTGAAATGATCAAAGGGTCAAAGCCTTCTAGGGGGGTTAAAGAGGTGCTTCTTCCTGGGGAGCTGGAGTTTTTAGAGGAAGAAAGAAGGAGGCGAGAAGGCATACCAATT
>PCSL01000033.1:0-926 GCA_002772325.1 Chloroflexi bacterium CG23_combo_of_CG06-09_8_20_14_all_45_10 | reverse complement strand
CTGCACTCGGCCCAGGACTCTACTTTGAGGGTTTTGCCACCTGTCTTCATAGCCGTCTTTATGTCTTTGAGCCCGGTGCCGGTTACCAGGCAAACAACGGTTTCTTCCCCTTTAATGAGTCCCCTTTCTAGCAGCTTCTTAAGGCCAGCAATGGAGGCAGCCCCGGCCACCTCGGCGAATATGCCCTCAGTCTCAGCTAGCATCTTTTGAGCTTGAAGCAACTCTTTATCGGAAACAGCTTCAGCGAGACCACCACACTCCTTCAGCAGCTTTAGCACCCGTCGCCCACTGGGAGGGGCGGGATTTGAGATGGAATGGGCAATAGTTTTGACTTCGGTAAGCGGCTCGACCTCTTCTTTTCTTTCCTTAAATGCCTTCACTATGGGGCAACACCCCTCTGCCTGGACGACCACCATAGAGGGCAATTTATTGATGACCTTCATCTGGTGCAGCTCCCTCCAGCCTTTCCAGTGGGCACTTATGTTGCCGCCGCTGCTTGTGGGAATTATCACCTTATCCGGCACCTGCCACCCCAATTGTTCGCTAATCTCGTAAGCGCAGGTCTTCTGCCCCTCTACCCGCATTGGCGAGTCAGAGTGAACCCAATAGAAGCCATACTCCTGGCTGATTTCCAAGCCTGCTTGGTAGATTTCCGGGTAAGGCTTGGGCAGTGAAATTACCTGAGCGCCGTAAATCAGCAAAGGGATGACTTTTTCTGCCGGCGTCTCGGCATGGAGCAGAATCACACATTTTATCCCCGCTTTAGCGGCATAAGCGGCTAGGGAAGCAGCCATGTTTCCTGTGGACACGCAGCCAACAGCAGCACCGATTTCCAATGCCTTAGAAACCCCAACACTGCTCCCCCTATCTTTGAAAGACCCGGTGGGGTTTCTCGTCTCGTCCTTTAAGTATAAGTTTTTAATCCC
>PCSL01000081.1 GCA_002772325.1 Chloroflexi bacterium CG23_combo_of_CG06-09_8_20_14_all_45_10 | reverse complement strand
CGAGCCACTACCTTAGCTTTCTCAGCTAGGGAATCAATTACCTTTCCCTTCCCCTCGTCACCCCACTGACCTCCTACAACAGCTATAACAGGCATTTAGCCACCCCTAACTTTTGCTTGCTTCCGCAAGTAAAGCAACCTTTGAGCTACAGTGATATAAACAAAGACTACCAAAACCCATAAAGCAATAAAAACTTGGTTTACCAGCAAACCTACCGCTAATACTATAACCCTTTCAGCTCTGGTAAACAAACCAACTCGGCATTCCAAACCTAGTCCTTCTGCTCTGGCTCTTATATAGCTAACAAGAAAAGAGCCAATTAGAGCGGCAAAGATGAGTACAATTTCTAGAGTGGCTACTTTTGGCATATACCAAACTAAAAGACCGCAAAATATTGCTGCTTCAGAAAGGCGGTCAATCGTTGAATCTAGAATAGCGCCAAACTTTGTGCTTTGCTTGGTAAAGCGGGCCAGGGCCCCATCGAGGAGATCAAATAGCCCGGAGACCAAAACTAAAACTCCACCAAGAAGGAAATAGCCGATGGCAATGGCGTAAGCAGCACCGATGCTTATAGCCAACTCAATAAAGGTGAGAGTATTGGGTTTTAGCCTGCTTTTGCTCAAAATCCCAACTATGGGATTAGTAATGTAGGAAGCTATAGTCCCCCGAATCTCTACTAAATTTGCCATCTAGCTCCTTTTATATAACTCCTTTCTCGCGCAGGAAGTTAACTACTCCTTGAATTTGTCTCTCCCCATTCCATTCAGCGATTTCGCATAGTGGAAAGAGAAATGCGGGACAACTTATCTCCTTTCTAAATAAGGTTGAAGACCGCAACATAACTCATTTGGGAAAGAGAACTGAGCACACGCACTTTTAAGATTCAGCGGAAACCTTTCCCTACCTCTTTATAAATTTTGAAGGTCTTTTTTGCTGTTTGCTCCCATGAGAATTTGACAGCTTGTGCTTTTCCCTTGGCAATAAGGCCTTTCCTGAGCTCCTTGTTAGTAAGAACCTTCTTCAAAGCCTCTGCTAGTCCCTCAATATCGTGAGGGGAAACCTTGATTGCTGCCTCGCCTACTACTTCTGGCAATGAGGAGCTATTAGAGGTTATCACCGGGCAGTCACAAGCCATTGCTTCAAGCGGAGGGAAGCCAAAACCTTCGTAGAGGGAAGGGAGAACAAGGCACTCAGCGTTAGAGTAGTAAGCTCTCAGGTTCTCCTCCGGAACAACCTCTGTGAATCTTATCTCTCCGCTTAAGTTTAGAGAATCTATAACCTCGATGGTCTGTCTCCTGAAATCCGCCTCTCTGCCACCAGCCTTACCCACTTTGACCAGCTTCAAATCTTTAAACTGTGGTTGTTCCTTGAGCCCCTTAAATGCCCTGAGTAAGGCCGGCAAGTTCTTTCTGGGGTGCTCTGAGCCAACAAAATTGATTTCTTTTTAAGCTACATAGTTTGAGGCTGGTGCCTTTGTCGCAAAAGCGGCTTACGCCTTAATCTCAACTGGCTGTGGCTCAGGCAACGAGACGGGCTCTTCCTGTTCCTGTCCGGTAATAAATGCTTCGGTCTTTAGGCGGGCTTCATCGTCGGAATATTGGATTGGCGGAGATTTCATAAAGTAGGCTGAGGGTGCCACTATAGCTCCACTTAGGCCGCGGTCTAAAGCCAATTTGCAGCACCTTAGAGCATCAATAACCACACCAGCTGAATTAGGGCTATCCCATACCTCCATCTTCAACTCTAAATTCAGGGGGACATCGCCAAAGGTGCGTCCCTCCATCTTTATATAGCAAAATTTGCGGTCGGCCAGCCAAGGGACATAATCGCTGGGACCAACATGGATGTTATCAGGGCCAATATCATAGTCTAACTGCGAAGTAACAGCATTTGTCTTGGAAATCTTCTTAGATTCTAGGCGCTCCCGTTCTAGCATATTGAGGAAATCGGTATTGCCACCAAAGTTCAATTGATAAGTTCGCTCTAACTTAACTCCACGGTCGCGGAAAAGCCTGGTTAATACCCGATGAGTAATGGTAGCCCCAACTTGAGACTTAATATCATCGCCGATAACAGGCAACCTACGTTCAGCAAATCGGTTTTGCCAATAAGGCTCACGGGCAATGAAAACCGGTATGCAATTAACGAAGCCACAGCCAACTGCTAACACCTGTTCTACATACCATTTAGTGGCTTCCTCACTACCCACGGGTAAATAATTAAGCACCACGTCAGTTTTAGTCTCCTTGAGGATGCCTACTATGTCAGCCGTTGGGCCTGGCGCCTTGGTAATAATTTGAGAGAGATATTTGCCTAGCCCGTCATGAGTCATGCCGCGCTCTACTCTGACGCCAGTTTTAGGTACATCGCAAAACTTGATAGTATTGTTGGGCTGAGTGTAAATAGCTTGGGCTAAGTCCTTACCCACTTTATTTTTATCAATATCAAATGCAGCTACGAAGTTAATGTCAGCTATATGATAGCCTCCTAGATTGACATGCATTAAGCCGGGGACAAACTCATTTTCTTTAGCGTTCTTATAATAATAGACTCCCTGAACTAGTGAAGAAGCACAATTGCCGACACCTATAATGGCTACATTTATCATTCCCATAGCTCGCTTTCCCTCCTTACTGACAGATAAAGACACTACTTTGCTGCACTGACCTTAGCAACTATCATGACATGATTCTTAGGCTCAGCGCCCACATAAATGCCTCCTATCCACAACTACATAGCTTTAAGTGCTTAAAAGCAAAACTAAACTTCTAATCAACCCTATTAAGCTAAATTACCGCGCCAGCAAATTTTGAGCTAAGATTCACTATTTCTCGCGGTGAGATTGACAAAATTTATCTTTGCTAGCTCAATCATGCCACTCTGGGAAATTAAGTCTTGCCAATTCTAAATACTTTGGTCCCGCATACAGAACAGGTTCCGCGGACTGCTGGCTTTCCGTTCTTAAGGGTAACAGATGTGGGATTTTTTATATCTCTCTTCGTCCGACACTTAAAGCAATACGCTTGCATGAAAAACTACCTCCTTTCTGCTTGGCTAGCATATCTCTAACATATCTTATTACAGGTGACAATGTCAATATCTTGGGGCTGTTTCTAGTAAAAACCTAAGCTATTTAGTGTTGCTAACCTGCCCGATTAATTTGAGCAGCCTTGCCCCCTGCTCGATAGAATTATCATAATGAAAGCTAAGCTGTGGGACACATCTCAACTTTAAATGCAAAGCCAATTTCTTGCGTAAGAATCCAGAAGCAGCATTGAAGCCGGCTAGCATCTCTGTTTTAGCGGTTTCATTCCCCAGTATGCTAACAAATACTTTAGCATACTTAAGGTCAGGCGAAACTGAAACTTCTGTTACAGAGATAGAATTACTCAGCCTTGGGTCGTTAACCTCACGCTCAAGCAATCTGCTGATTTCCTGCTTGATGACTTTGTTTAGTCGTTCCGTACGTCTAGACATTTGAGCCTCCTATAAGTTCTTCACCTTCTGTAAGCTCTGAGCCCTTCGCCTTCTGTCATTCTGAGCGAAGCGAAGAATCTCTGAGATTCTTCATTTCGCTTCGCTCCATTCAGAATGCCATTTATTACCTTAACTCACCTTTTCCTTTCTATAAGATTCGATAATATCGCCGGTATAGAAATCGGTAAACCCTTCTATGCCCATGCCACATTCAAGACCAGCAACTACCTCAGTGACATCCTCTTTAAAACGCCTTAAACCCGAGACTCGAGATGCGCAAATTACTTCATTTTGACGCAATACTTTGACTTTGGCATCTCGCCACACTTTGCCTTCCTTAACATAAACTCCGGCCACTTTACCATGCTTACTAGAGGGGAATACAGCACGCACCTCAGCACGCCCTCCAAGCACTTCGGCATAAGTTGGCTCAAGCATCCCCTTTAATGCTTTACCCACGTCTTCCTCTAATCGGTAAATTACATCATACCTCTGAATGCTTACTCCTTCTGCTTCAGCTAGCTGCTGTGCTCCTGGCGCTGGGTCACTGTTAAAACCAATAACAATGCCTTTCGAAGCCGAAGCAAGGAGCACATCACTCTCCGTAATGCTGCCACTAGCAGCGTGTATAACCTTAGCCCTCGCCTTTTCCGTGCCCAGTCGCTCTATAGAGTTCTTTATTGGTTCTATGCTGCCCTGAACATCCGTCTTTAAAATTACGTTGAGCTCCTTTACTTTCCCGGCGCTTATTTGGCTGGAAAGGGTGCTTAAACTTAAAGGTTCATGAACTCTCATAGCCTCATATTTGTCTCCCGTGCTTCGTGCTTGATGCTCATCGGTAACTACAGTAAAGATCTCTCCTGACCTTGGCACGCCATTTATGCCAAGAACCTCCACTGGAGTTGATGGCTCAGCTTTCTTAATCCTCTTTCCTTTATCATTGAACATAGCTTTGATTTTGCCCCAAGTATTGCCAGCCACTACAATATTGCTCACCTCGAGAGTACCCTTCTGAACCAAGAGAGTAGCTAAGGGGCCTTTAGTTTTATCAAGCTTAGCTTCAATGACCACCCCTTCTGCGGCACAGCTAGGGTCAGCTTTTAGTTCCAATATGTCAGCAACAAGGAATAAGTTTTCCAGTAAATCTGAGATTCCTTGCTCCTTTTTAGCTGAGATGGGAACACAAACAACATCGCCGCCCCATTCTTCAATAATTAAGCCTAAATCAGCAAGCTGCTGCTTTACACGCTCAGGGTTGGCATCAGGTTTATCAATCTTATTGATGGCAACCACTATAGGCACTTTGGCAGCTTTAGCATGGTCTATAGCTTCCATAGTCTGAGGCATAACGCCATCATCAGCAGCAATCACCAAGACCACGATATCAGTTGCCTGTGCTCCACGGGCCCTCATAGCAGTGAAAGCTTCATGCCCGGGTGTGTCTAGGAAGGTAATTTTGCGTCCATCCACGGTAGTTTGATAAGCGCCAATATGTTGGGTAATAGCTCCTGCCTCGTGAGCAGTTACATTGGTTTTCCTGATGGCATCAAGAAGGGTTGTTTTACCATGGTCGACATGCCCCATTACAGTAATCACCGGGGAGCGAATTTGTAATTTATCTCCCAGTCCCTCGAGGGAAGGCAAGATTTGACGCTCTACTTTCTCCCGAGCACTATAACCGAAGTCTAGAGCTACCATAGCGGCAGTATCAAAATCGATAGCCTGGTTAACATTGGCCATAATGCCTTTGCGCATAAGCAGCTTAATAACTTTCACCGGCTCTACTTTCAGGGTATCAGCTAACCGTTTTACAGTTATGGAAGGTGGGAGCTCGATTTGAGGCAAAGCTGAATGATTTGTTTCTCTTCGATTGGCCAGTGGATGCATTTCTTTGTTACTCAAATCCGGCTTCCCCCGGGCAAGTTATTGCTATACTCTATCAAAGCTTGGCGATTATCGATACTAAGCTTTGTTCGCAAAGCATGTTCCAAACGATTTCCTTTCAGCCCTATTTCCCAGCAATCCTTTTGAAGACATAAATAAGCACCTCTGCCTGGCTTCTTGGCAGACGGGTCGACCTCGACAATTCCGCCATCGCTGCATACCAGGCGAATCAAATTCTCTTTGTCTCTCGTCTGTCGGCAAGCAATGCAAGTACGTTGCGGTATATGTTTATTCTTCCGACTCATCCTCTTTAAAGTAAGCTTTCTTTTTTTTGCGTCCCTTGCTCTTAACATTGTCCTTCTCTGACTTTATGTCCTTCCCCCTGCTTGGTAAAATATCCTCGGCGAAGCGAAGCTGCAGTTTTTTTTCAGGCCTCTCAGAAGGAGCTTTCAAGGCTAACATAAATTCTTCACTGGCTAAAAGCGTGGTTAGTTCTTTTACTTCCCTTCCACTAACTGGCTCCACCGCTTGTGGTTCGCTTGGCACAGTGGAAGGAAATTCACCCTCTCCAGCTATCGTTTCTAACTCTTGAGGAGCAGCCTCCGGTAAGCTTATCCTTTCTGCTTCAGCGGTAGAGGCGCTCTTAATGTCAATTCGCCAACCTGAGAGTCTTGCTGCTAACCTGGCATTTTGCCCCTCCTTACCGATGGCTAGGGATAATTGCCTATCAGGAACGACTACAGTGGCGGTCTTTTCTGCCTCGTTGAGCTCGATACTTGCCACTTTGGCTGGACTGAGGGCATTGGAGATAAATATTTTAGGGTCGGCGTGCCATTGAAGCATGTCTATTTTTTCACCATTTAGCTCGTTAATAATACTTTGTAGCCTGACGCCTCGACGGCCAAGACAACAACCTACGGGTTCGATGCCTTCTTGGCGAGTTGACACTGCTACTTTGCTTCGATGTCCGGCTTCGCGTGCTATTGCCTTCAGTTCTACAATACCGTTGTGAATTTCGGGAATTTCTAGTTCAAAAAGGCGGCGTAGCAAATTCGGATGAGAGCGAGAAACTACTATTTGAAACCCTTTAACCCCTTGACTTATCTCCAAAAGATAGAATTTAAATTGCTGTCCTACGTGGTAACGCTCATTAGGCACTTGCTCACTAAAGGGAAGTATAGCCTCTCCCTTGCCCAAGGTAACATAAATTTGTTTAGGCTGGATGAATTGAATCGTCCCGCTGACAATCTCGCCTTCCTTACCAGCGAACTGCTCGTAGATTACCCGATGCTCTGCTTCGCGCAACCGCTGCAAAACAACCTGCCTTGCCGTTTGAGCAGCAATACGCCCAGCATCTCTGGGTGTAGATTCCACTTCCACTATTTCGCCAACTTGAATACTATCCCGCAATTTCCGAGCATCATCCAAGGAGATCTCTCGATGCGGGTTGGTAACTGACTCAACCACAACTTTTCTAATATAAACCTTGATATCACCAGTATTGGGATCAATTTTGGCTGAAATATCCTGTTCGCGGGTAAAAATGTCTTTTTTATAAGCTGAGACAAGCGCTGATTCCAAAGCTGCCAAAATCACTTCTTTAGGTAAGTTCCTCTCAGCTGAGAGCTGAGCAATAGCGGCCCTAAACTCTGTCTTCATCTCTCCCTAACCTAATAATTTACCCTTAACAAAAAAGTGGGTTTTGCCCACTTTTTTGGATATAATATCCCTTTTAACATTTAATTTAACATGCTTAAATAAAAAATGCAAAAATGAAAGCGCTAATTCAGCGGGTTACCAGTGCTTCAGTAAGTGTCAGCGGTAGAGTGGTGGGCAGAATTGGTCCAGGGCTAGTGGTTTTTATTGGCGTTGCCAGGGACGATTCACAAGAGGGTGCTGGCTACTTGGCAAATAAAATAGTTAACCTGCGCATTTTCTCCGATGGAGGAAATAAATTTGCCCTGTCAGCGTTGGAAACAAAGAGGGAAATTTTGATAGTAAGCCAGTTTACTCTTTTGGCTGATTCAGGGAAGGGAAGGCGCCCCAGCTTTACCGAAGCAGCTCCACCAGATAAGGCTAAGGAATTATATGACTTTTTTGTCGATCAAGTTCGCGCCACCGGCCTTAAGGTAGAGACAGGGATTTTCCAAGAGTATATGCTGGTGGAGATCCATAATGATGGGCCGGTAACTTTGTTGCTAGAAAGCAAAAACCGCTAAAAATCAATTAATTGCATTAGCAACCTCTTGCAATGATTTCCCTGTCCTGTTATAATCTTACCTTGGAATGAGCTGCTACAAAGTTCTTCAAGAAAAGGGGTTTCGTTTAACTCCGCAGCGCATGTTGGTCATCGAATCCCTTCATGATGCTGATGGCCATATTAGCGCTGAAGAGATCTATGAGCAATTACATAGTCGCTATCCTTATAGCAACATTTCTACTGTCTACCGCACCCTGGAATTATTAAAGAAGCTTAATTTAGTCACTGAGACCGATTTTGGCGAAGGGCGTGTTCGCTATCATGTTGCTGAGAAGGGGCATCACCATCATCTGGTTTGCCGCCGGTGTGGTAAGACAACGGATTTAGACGAATCTGTATTGTATCCGCTAAGAGACACTTTGCTTCACGATTACAAGTTTGAAGCTGATTTGAGGCATTTAGCTATTCCAGGGGAGTGTGCTAAGTGTCGCCGGAAAGGGGGGCAATCTTATTAGCTATGAGTGACGTTCAGGAAAAACTGCATATTTTGCTTGACTACTGGATTGAGCATAACCGCGAGCATGAGAAGGAGTTCCGCGGTTGGGCTCAAAAGGCGGCCTCTTTATCCACTGAGGTAGCGCAACAGCTACAGGAAGCAGCCACAAGGATGGCTGATGCCAGCAATGACCTGGAGAAAGCACGACAAGCCTTGGTGGAGAGCAAGGAGGGGCATTAAGATGTGCATGGCTAAGCTTTATGAGGCGACAAAAGGCGATGAGCCAATTCTGGAGGATATTGCCTACATGATAGTTGAGGG
>PCSL01000053.1:7821-8183 GCA_002772325.1 Chloroflexi bacterium CG23_combo_of_CG06-09_8_20_14_all_45_10 | reverse complement strand
GTGCGACCCTCATTCTCAACCATCGTAGTGCGACCCTCATTCTCAACCATCGTAGTGCGACCCTTTAGGGTCGTGCCCACCGCACGAGGCTAAAGCCTCGCACTACAAGCCTCATACGACAAAGTTGAGGCCTATTGACTTAAGGCTACCAAATAGCCACAATGAGAGACAGGGGGGCCCATGGTTGCCCCACTTATCTGGCGAGGAACCTATGGTGATCATTTACACAATCGTTTTTGCCCTTTTGGGATTTGCCGTGGGAAGCTTCCTTAACGTGTGCCTTGACCGCCTGCCACGAAACGAGTCCATCCTAAACCCGCCATCACACTGCCAGGCCTGCCACCACCGCTTAGCCGCCAAGG
>PCSL01000053.1:3355-7599 GCA_002772325.1 Chloroflexi bacterium CG23_combo_of_CG06-09_8_20_14_all_45_10 | reverse complement strand
ACAAGGTAGTCTATCCCGGGATGGCGGTAGCTTTGCTCTTTGCTTTATTTCTACCCCAGCCCTGGATTGGACGATGGCCCGCTCCCTACATTGCTAACGCGGCTATGGGCGGTGCTATTGGCTTCGCGCTATTCTTGCTAATAGCTATTATCTCCCGCGGGGGAATGGGATGGGGAGATGTCAAGTTAGCAGCCCTCATCGGCTTAGCCACTGGCTTTCCCCTGGTATTGCTTGCCCTGCTTATAGGAGCTATCATAGGCGGCCTGGTAGCTATAGCCTTATTGATAACCAAAAAGAGAGGACGCAAGGAAACAATACCTTTTGCTCCTTTCCTCTCCCTGGCTACTTTAGCCACGCTGCTATGGGGAAGCAGCATACTTAACTGGTACTTGGGGCTTATGTGACTGAGATCGTGGTTATGCTATAATTACTCCAGATGGAAAAGATAAATAATTACATTAGCTTAAATAACAAGTATTTAAGGGAGGCTGATGTCCTAATTGGCAAGGGCGATTATGTTCAGGCATCGGAGAAATTCTGGGGAGCTGCTGCCGAGATGGTTAAGGCTATGGCAGTCAAAAGAGGAATTGAACTAAGGTCTCACGGCGAACTCTACCAATTTGCCACCAAGCTCAGCCAGGAACTAAATAATCGGGAGCTTATCAGACTCTTCGGGCTGGCTTCAGCCCTTCACCAGAACTTTTATGAGAACTGGCTTCCTCCCGAGATGGTAATCGAAGGCGGCGAGGCAGTAAAAGAGCTAGTAGAGTTGCTAAGGAAAATTGAAGTGCAAAAATCAAAATACAAAATGATAAAGGAGGGTTTAAAAATCAGTCTGGCAAACCATTTTTGAGTTTTGAGTTGTAATTTTAATTTTTTATCTTTGATTTTTCTAGTTATCTCCCTCGGAATAGAGCAAAAAACCTATCCTGATATTCCGGAAACAGACCCCACCTGTTTAACTCTGCCACCAATTCCGGGGCACGAGAAACATCTCTCCTCACCTGGGCAAAAAGCTCCTCAATGTGATTTCGGGCATCTTTGGGCACCCCGCTGGCATCTATATCCAGAAAGCCTCTGCGGCGAAACTCAGCTACATTGGTGTGAATAGACTTGCTAGTTAGGTGATAGATAAACATAAGGAGCGATACATCCCATAATTCTTCTACTCCCTTAATTATGGCGCTCAAAGGGTCAGGCTCCTTCTCTAGCTGGGCATTGAGCTTGCTTATCACCTGCCTTAGAGATTCGGAGACAACGTTCATCTCCTTAGGTTGATTCTTATAGCGGTAGAAAACGCCTGGCTCGTCGGGATACTCTCTAGCCATAATGCTAAGGTATTTTCTCGACTCCTCGCTGAAGCCTTCCAACTTAACCAGATAAGAAGGAGTAACAATCCTTGGCCTTTCCGCAATCACCTTCCCATCCCGGACCACACTGACATTTTCCGCCAAGCCAGTGACCACATAGTAATTCATAGTGGTACTGCCAAAAGTAGCCAGGCGCTGCTGCGGAGGCCGGATTAGCTCAGTGTGCTCCACAGCATATCTAATTCTTTCATCCATATTCATAGCCCCACCATGTCATTGCGAGCCGAAAGCGTGGCAATCCTTGTTGCGAACGAAGTGAAGCAATCCCAGCAAGTTTGCTTCGGCTACGCCTCGCAACCGCAAAGCTCCTCGCAATGACAAACAACAAAACTCCTCAAGTTTGTTCAGGGTAATAGTCTATATGTTTAAATAAACATCTTGACCAGGTGAAAATTACGCGCCACCTTATCCTTGCCAGCAATTATGCTGCCTGGCTCGGTGCTATGACCGGGAACCAGGTATTCCACATCAAGCTGAGACAGCTTATCAATGCTTTTCCTTAATAAAGAAGGACTGCCGCCGGGAAAGTCTGTCCGGCCAATGCTGCCAGCAAAGACCACGTCACCACTTATCAATATCTTCTCCTCCTCCAGGTAAAGAGAAATCGAACCCGGAGTATGTCCCGGGGTAAGCAAAACCTTGATAGCTAACTTATTCTTAGCACCGAGGCTTAAATCGCCCTCCCTGAGGTAGAAAAAGGGCTTGACGGCTGGTGCCTTACTTCCAAACACATCGTAGAAATGCTTCCCCATGTTACCATAAAATTCGTCCTCCTCAAGAGATAAAGTCATTAAAGCACCGCTTCTCTCCACCACAGGCTCAACAGCCTCAAAATGGTCCGGATGTGAATGAGTGCCGATTACCAAGCCCACCTCTTCTACCCTGAAGCCATCCTTCTCCATAGCTTTGGTCAAGGAATCGAAGCAAGTCTCCCCAAGTTCATCCTTGATATGCCCCGGGTCAACCAATACATGAGGTCGCTCCCCCCGTAAAACATGACACAAAAGGCTGGCATTGCAGTTATTTCCCCTTCCTGCCCAGACATAGCAGTAAAAGTTCTCCGCCAGCCGTATAGAGCTATGCTGAATCATAACTTTGCCCTCTCCACCTCGCCAGATGTAGTGCGACCCTTCAGGGTCGTGCACAAGTCTACCCCGTGTAGTAATCTTCGCTACTACACAGGGCTAAAGCCTCGCACTACAAGGTAACAAACTAGGGTGGCGAGGGCACCCTTTTTGACCCCTTCAATATTATAAGCTAAAATGCCTTTCAAGGAAAATCCGCTAAAAGAGCAAAAGTAAAAATGCAAAATTCAAAGATGAATTTAAAGGTCGTGTCGAGGGTATTTAAAAATGTAGTTGCCCCGTGTAGTAATCTTCGCTACTACATGGGGCCACTGTGCCTGATAAATCAGGCAACTACGTAGGGATAAATCCTAAGCACTAAATACGAAATGCTAAACAATACCAAAGCACAAATGAGAAAACTTGTCCTCGAACGAAGTGAAGGATTCAAAACAAAATGAGTTTTGGTATTTGAATTTGGAATTTAGGATTTGTTTAGAGTTTAGAAATTAGGATTTAGAATTTAAGGTTGTTGAGATGGCTGAAATTGAACGAGGAATCAAAATTAAACGAGGTCGCGTCTATAGATTGGCACTGGATGTAATCGGATTTTTTGATTTTTTATCTTTAATCTTTGATAAAGTTTAGAATTTAGTGCTATTGTCACCCTGAACCCTTCGTTTTCTGTCATTCTGAGCGTGTGAGCCGAAGCCCTGAACGAAGTGAAGGGGAAGAATCTGATACTGCTCAGGGTAAACTCCGTGAAGGCTCGGGGTGACAGGAAGCGAAAGGGTTAGAGCCTACAGTGGAGGCAAATGGGTAAGCTAAAGAGCGCCTGGGAAATTGCCCAAGAAAAAGCTGACCGGCTGGGCAAGCTATCGCTTGCGGAAATGCAGCGACAAAGAGAGCAAGAATGCCGTCAAATTGGCCGGGCAATAGCACAAAGATATCTTGATAGTCCCGAGCTGCTACCATTAGCCATAGAGTTAAACAAGTACCAGGAGAAAAAAGACCTGGTGAGACAAGCAACCCTAACTCACCTGACACAAGCTATCGATTTAAGATTCCTCACTTCGTTCGGAATGACAAGTAAACTGGAGAGAATTATCCAGGGAATAGCCACTGTCGAGCCGAAATCAGAGTCAATCATAGAACGAATAAGAGGGCTAGCCCAAGAATATGAGCAGCTGGCAGATAAGACAAGGCGAGCAATAGAAATCAAATGTCGGGAAACCTTGCATCAACTGAGAATCTCAGGAACAGCGGTGGGCAATATCAATATCGAGGCCACACCTCAGTGGCAACAAAGCTGGCAGCTATTAACCGAACCTCTTGAACCAAGGCTTGATAGCCTCAAACAGGAGCTAATTAATAGCATTTCCTCTGTTTAGTCTCCTGCTCTATCATTGTCATTGCGAGCCCTTCGCTTGCTGTCATTCTTGAAGGAGCCCTTCGCCTCCCTTGTCATTGCGAGCCCTTCACTCCTCGTCATTCTGAGGGAGCGAAGCGACTGAAGAATCTCGCTCAGGGTAAACTCCGCGAAGCAATCTCACAGCCCAATTTATTGGGTAATAAGAGCCTGATAAATCAGGCAACTACAAAATTTTGGGGGTGGGGTCGCACTACATTTGTTTGAGATCATGTGCAACTCCGTAGTGCGAGGCTTTAGCCTCGTGCACGACCCTGAAGGGTCGTACTACGAGAATACGGATGAGGCGAATCTAGCTTTGAATCTGCGGGGAATTTAGACAGCCTTATTGTACCAGAGATTGCCTCGGCACGGAGTTTACACTGAACGAAGTGAATGTGT
>PCSL01000053.1:464-3224 GCA_002772325.1 Chloroflexi bacterium CG23_combo_of_CG06-09_8_20_14_all_45_10 | reverse complement strand
CAGGGCATACGTGCCTCTCTTTCCCACGTGCCGGATATAGAGGTATCAGGGGAGGCTGATGGCAATGAAGAAATACTCTCCATGATTGAGACTTCGCCCCCCGATGTGGTGCTCTTGGGTACCAATGCTGCCTTTCTCGATAGCTTAGAACTATGTCGTGCCATAAAACAACGCCTGCCCAGTGTGGCTACTATCATCCTCACTCCACAGCTAGAAGACAAGCAGCTTTTCCAGGCAATCAAAGCCCAGGCTTCGGCTTACCTGAGCCGGGATATCAATGTCAATGAGCTGACGCAAGCTATCAGACGATGCGCCCGCGGCGAGCACCCCATAAATGAAAACCTTGCCGACCGACCAAAGGTGGCCGAGCAGATACTACAGCAGTTTCACGAGCTCTCCAGGGAAAGAGAGGCTGCCACTTTCATCTCACCGCTCACCCCCAGAGAAACAGAGATTCTCAATTATATGGCTCAGGGCTACCTCAATAAACAAATCGCTGAGGTGCTAAGTGTCAGCGAGCAGACCATCAAAAATCACATAACCTCTATTCTCCGCAAGCTCAATGCCAATGCTCGCACTCATGCAGTAGTGATAGCCATAAAGAAAGGCCTGGTCTCCATCAGCCGGGAATAGCCTGTTCCTCACCTGTTGTTGCAAGACACACCTCTCTCTTGTTATCGTGGGCATCTCCCCTTTTCGTCATTGAGGATAAACCTTGGCGCTACACTCAGAAAGAACCTCGTAGTGCAAGGCTTTAGCCTTGTGCACGACCCTGAAGGGTCGCACTACAATGGTTTGAAATCATGTGCAACTCCGTAGTGCGAGGCTTTAGCCTCGTGCGGTGGGCACGACCCTGAAGGGTCGCACTACGATGGTTTGAGATCATGTGCAACTCCGTAGTGCGAGGCTTTAGCCTCGTGCGATGATGCACGACCCTGAAGGGTCGCACTACGATGGTTTGAAATCATGTGCAACTCCGTAGTGCAAGGCTTTAGCCTCGTGCGATGGCACGACCCTGAAGGGTCGCACTACGCTTGGTTGAGAACATATGCAACTCCGTAGTGCGAGGCTTTAGCCTCGTGCAGTGGGCACGACCCTGAAGGGTCGCACTACAATGGTTTGAAATCATGTGCAACTCCGTAGTGCGAGGCTTTAGCCTCGTGCAGTGGGCACGACCCTGAAGGGTCGCACTACGATGGTTTGCTCGTAGCGCCGGGCTTGTCCCAGACCATTCATGTCATTGCGAGCCCTTCGCTTCCCCTGTCATTGCGAGTGAAACGAAGCAATCTCACAGCGCTCAGGGCAGGCTCCGCGCGGCAATCCCGGTGGGACTATGAGATTGCGGAGCTTGTTCCGAGCATAAGCGAGGAATCCAGCTCCAAGTTTGCTTCGGCTACGCCGCGCAACCGCTCTGCTCCTCGCAATGACAAAGAGGCGGTGGGGATAAACTCCGCCACCACACAAGGGAAATCCTAAAGGAAAATCAAAAGGCAAAAGTAAAAATGCAAAATGGCAAAGCAACAGTAAAAAATTTTGCATTTGAATCTGTAATTTTAATTTTTTATCTTTGCTTTTTGATATTTGTTTGGATTTGTTTAGGATTCAGATATTCGAATTTAGAGTTTAGATGTCAACAATTATACCTCGTACTAATAGGTATATTGACAAAGCGGGCCTGGCTGATATAATAGGAATAAAGCAAAGTTAAAGCTAACTTAAATTTTTCCCTTTAGCTATTGACAAAATATAGGGTAAGGTGTAAGGTTGTCTAAACCTTTTGGTTTAGTATGCGTTTATGTAATTATGTCAGGGAAATTTAAGTGGCTCAAGCATTAGAGGAGAGAGTAAGCAGGCTAGAAGGAGCCTTTGAGCAAATGAACGAGAGGCTGGGAAGCATAGAAGGTAATATTGGCGGTTTGAGGGGAGAGATGGGTGGTTTGCGCCAGGAGATGGCTGATTTGAGAAAAGAGTTACATACTAACTTTCGCTGGACTATGGGCACCATAATTGCCATGTGGGTGACCGTAATTTGTGCTATTATGTTTGCTTAATCAGAAAAGGAACTTTAATAATTAAATATTACCCTATTAAATAACACTTAAAGGGGGTGATGCCTATGAAACATTCCCAAAGCGTTTTGCTGAGGGGGAGATGAAAGAGCCCTGGTCCCGGGGCACAACAAAGGGACAGCCTGAAATAAGGCGGGCTTTAAATAACCTTAAGTTTACTAAGAAACAAACCTGAAAACCTGAAACTGAGAGGTCGACTTCAGTGAAAGGTTAAGTAGGAGAAAGTTAATAGAGATGGAAATGGGACATATTATGAGTAATATAGCCATCAAGGGTGAAAAGGGGGAGCAAACGCTAACTGAGATCTTGGTCGACACTGGGGCGACATATACCGTGTTGTCCCCCGAAGTGGTGAAAGAGGTTGGCGCAATGAAAGCCTCCTTTACTACCGATGTTGAGCTTGGAGATGGTCGCAAAGTTAAAGCTGCGGTTTACCTGGCTTCAGCCAGCATTGATGGCCGAGAAGGCCCAGTAATCATCCTCTCGTTCGAAGGAGCAAAGGAGGTTATTGGCGTGCAGACTCTGGAATCCTTGGGATTAAAGCTAGACCCGACTACTGGGAAGCTTAAAGCCACGAGGCCAAAGGGTGTTGCTTACTTCTATAACATGTCCTGCTCTATTAGCAAAAAACTTTGAAAGGAGAAAAAATAAATGAGTAAAACAATAAGTTGGCCTGCTAGGGTAACTTACC
>PCSL01000053.1:218-360 GCA_002772325.1 Chloroflexi bacterium CG23_combo_of_CG06-09_8_20_14_all_45_10 | reverse complement strand
GACTCTAACGGGACCATTATCCCGGGCGCTGACCTCTACGACTTTGCCGTTGGCCCTGATGGCGAGACCATCTATGCCATTGGTAAGGTGCCTCCGCGCACTGTCGACGGAGTTGCTGGCATTACCATCGCCCTGTGGAAGT
>PCSL01000053.1:0-147 GCA_002772325.1 Chloroflexi bacterium CG23_combo_of_CG06-09_8_20_14_all_45_10 | reverse complement strand
TTTCCTAATGACAGAGAGTTTGACTACCTCGTCCAGGTAGCTGTGGCTCCCAACAACAAGGACTTCGTGGTCGTTGCTGGAATCCTTGTTAGCGGTAATGCAGCAGTGGTTGGCTCCACCGATGGCGCCACCAAGTTCTCCACCACC
>PCSL01000076.1:7557-8307 GCA_002772325.1 Chloroflexi bacterium CG23_combo_of_CG06-09_8_20_14_all_45_10 | reverse complement strand
AGTGTATATGGCTCAAACCGATTGCCATAGCCGAGATCCTAAATATAAAAATCCATATCATCTTACTCTACTGGTTAAGGATAAAAAAGGATACCATAATTTAATTCAATTAGTTACCAAAAGTCACCTTGAGGGATTTTACTATAAGCCTAGAGTAGATAAGGAACTCCTAAAGCTTCATCGTGATGGACTTATTGTTCTTTCCGGCTGTGCTCATGGGGAACTAGCTCGATTTATTCTGGAAGGGCGGATAGATGAAGCTGCTAGAGCAGCCTCCTGGTATAAGGAAACCTTTGATGATTATTATCTAGAGATTCAGAGACACCCAATTCCTGAGATGGAGCAAATTAATCGGGGGCTCATTTCCCTATCCACCAAGCTTGATATACCACCCGTGGCCGCTGTTGATGTCCATTATATTAATAAAAAAGATGCCCCTACTCATGAACTTCTGCTATGCATACAGACCAATACATCTATGCACGATGAAAAGAGACTAAAGATGGCTGGCGATTTCTTTTATCTAAAAAGTCCTGAGGAAATGGAGCAACTCTTCAGCGACCTGCCCCAGGCCGTAGAGAATACCCAGTGCATTGCTGATATGTGTCAACTGGAATTAGATTTTACCAAGCTTCACCTGCCTAAGGTGACGCCACCGGAAGGCAGAACAGCAGATGATTTCCTGGCTGAGCTTTGCTGGGAAGGGCTGGAAAAGAGGTACTCAGAGCTGGCCCCTCAGGTCAAGGAGCG
>PCSL01000076.1:5798-7516 GCA_002772325.1 Chloroflexi bacterium CG23_combo_of_CG06-09_8_20_14_all_45_10 | reverse complement strand
CCGATTACTTCCTCGTTGTTTGGGATATTACTTCCTTTGTCCGAAGCCAGGGCATCCACTTTGGTGTTCGAGGGAGTGCTGCTGCTAGTTTGGCTCTTTATAGCCTGGGCATCACTGACATCGATCCTTTAGCCTATGAGCTTGTTTTTGAACGCTTTCTCAATGTGGAGCGTGGCGAACTTCCAGATATTGACCTTGATTTCCAGGACGATCGCCGTGACGAGGTTTTGACTTATGTCAACCAAAAATATGGCACTAACCATGTAGCTCAAATTATCACTTTTGGCACTCTAGGTGCCAGGGCGGCGTTAAGAGATACTGGACGAGCTCTAGGTATGCCTTATGGTCAAGTCGATCGAGTGGCTCGGCTCATTCCTCCAGAGCCGACTATAACCTTAGGTAGAGCTCTGGAAGAGGGTAAGGAGCTTAACGAAATCTATTGTCAGGATGAGACAGTACGTAACTTAATTGATTCGGCCAGGAAGGTGGAGGGTCTGGTCAGGCACGCTAGTACCCATGCCGCTGGCATTGTTATATCACACGATCCCTTAGCCGAGTATGTACCTTTGCAGCTAGTAGGCAAAGGTGAACGGCACGCTGTTATGACTCAGTTCCATATGGAAAACATCGCTCGTCTCGGACTCCTAAAAATGGATTTCCTGGGGCTATCCAATTTGACCATTCTGGCTAAAGCCACGGAGACCGTAAAGAAAAAACGCCGAATCTCTATAGATTTGCAAAGTATCCCTCTCAATGATAGCAAGACTTTCAAGCTGCTTGCTTCGGGAGAAACTAAAGGTATCTTCCAACTAGAAGGCAGTGGCATGCGCCGCTACATAGAAGAACTTAAGCCCACGAATTTTAGTGATATCGCTGCCATGATAGCGCTTTATCGCCCGGGACCAATGGAACAGATTCCTACTTTCATCAAAGCCAAGCAAGGGGTAATTCCGGTTCATTATCCTCACCCTGCTTTAAAAGAAATCCTAGAGGAAACCTACGGAGTTATTGTCTATCAGGAGCAGGTAATATTTATTGCTCAAGCTCTAGCTGGCTACAGCCTGGGGCAGGCTGACATCTTCCGTAAAGCCATGGGGAAAAAGATACCAAAGGTGATGAAGAAGGAAGAAAAGAACTTCGTTGCCGGAGCCAACAAGAAGGGCATATCGACGGAATTGGCTAAGGAGGTGTTTTCCTTAATCGAACCCTTTGCCGGTTATGCCTTCAATAAAGCTCATAGCGTAAGCTATGCCCTCATTGCCTATCGCGGTGCCTATCTTAAGGCAAACTATCCCACTGAATACATGACTGCTCTCCTCAATACTTATCGGGACGATATGGAGAAGGTTCGCTCGGCGGTAGCTGAATGCCGTAGGTTGGGTATTCAAGTGCTTGCCCCAGATATTAATAGGAGCCAGGTTAACTTTGCTATTGAGACCTCACCCTCGGGCGGGAAAGCTCCAGTAAATGGAGAGGGAAGGGGTGAGGATGCGATCTGTTTTGGGCTAGCTGCTATCAAAAATGTCGGCCCTTCACCTATTGAGTGTATCTTGTCTGCCCGCAAGCAAGGGGGTGTTTTCAAGTCTATAGAGGATTTTTGCCATCGAGTCGATTTGCGCAATATTAATAAGAAGGTCTTAGAAAGCTTGATTAAAGCCGGTGCCTTTGACTCCTTGGGCAGTCGGGGGGCGCTTCTTAAATCAATTAACAAGATTGTC
>PCSL01000076.1:4435-5771 GCA_002772325.1 Chloroflexi bacterium CG23_combo_of_CG06-09_8_20_14_all_45_10 | reverse complement strand
AAAGAGTCGGGACAAGTTAGCATGTTTGATTTGACATCTCCTGTTTCTGTCCTCGTTCCAGAGATAAAAAAGGGTGAAGATGTATCCATTAAGCAAAAACTGGATTGGGAAAGAGAATTATTGGGTGTTTATTTCTCCTCGTCACCTCTTGATTCTCTAGCCCAGTCATTGCGAGCCGAAGCCCTGAGCACAGCGAAGGGGCAGCGAAGCAATCTCATTTCCTGTGGTGAAATCAGCACTGATATGATTAACGAAACTGTGGTAACTGCTGGAATGGTGGCCTCAGTGCGTCAAGCTTACACTCGAGAGAGACGTCCTTTTATCGTTGCCATAATCGAAGACTTAAATGGCGGTATAGAAACTATTGTCTGGCCAGGGCTTTATGAAAACACTAAAGAGCTATGGCAAGAGGGCAATATCCTCTTAGTCAATGGATTGGTGAAAGTAAGAGATGGAAGGGTGCAGTTAAATTGCCAGCAAGCACAGCGCTACCAGCCTCGAGATACACCCTCTCCCTCAAAAGGAGGGGGTGAGGGTGAAGGGCGCCATCTTATAATAAACCTCAACCAGACAGGCAATGCCGAAGAGGATATTGAGTGTCTACGCAAGGTTATTAGTATCCTGCAGGACTATCCTGGGCATGATACAGTCTCTCTTAGTATCATGGGTGGGGATGAACCGACGAATCTGGATATGCCGGAAGTAACTATAAACTACTGCCCTGAACTGGCAAGTGAATTAAGCAATATATTAGGTAAAGGCATTTTAAGGCTTGAGCAACGGCTCATGTAGTTTTAGTCTCAATTTCGCTTCCTCAGTCCCTCTTGCGAGCCCATTATTCCAGCTCAGGCTCAATTAAGCCATAATCACCGTTTTTGCGGCGGTATAAGAGATTGAGTTTACCAGTTTCAGCATTGATAAAAAGGAAAAAGTCATGTCCCAGAAGCTCCATTTGATTTACGGCTTCATCTTGAAGCATGGGTTTGACCAAGAAATGCTTACTCTTTACTACTCTTTTCGGCGCTTCAACTTCCTCCGTTTCTTCTGTTGCTCCTTGGCGGGCTAGGGAAATGCCTCTGCCCTTGTCATATAGCTTACCTTTGTATCGTTCAATTCGACTGGTTAGCGCATCCATTACCTTATCTATGGCTGTGCGGATATTCTCAGCTTTTTCCTGAGCTCTGATTAAGGTGCCTTTACTATCAAGGGTAACCTGAACGGTAAATCTTTGCTCAGGCAGCTTTGTCTTTTCCTTGGAAATCTCGACCTTGCCTTCACCAATAGCGGGCAAATAACGGCTTACTTTACCAATCTTTTTCTTGGCTTGCTCTTGTAT
>PCSL01000076.1:928-4249 GCA_002772325.1 Chloroflexi bacterium CG23_combo_of_CG06-09_8_20_14_all_45_10 | reverse complement strand
GCCTTTCCATTCTGACATGTGAAGGCATTGGCTACGTTCCTTCGCCGCTCCTCTATATTAGATGCTTTTACCTGAGGTTTTGCCTCTTTAACTCGAATAAGGCAATCTTCAATCACAGGCAAGTTTGTGAGCTTACCCAATTCCCGAGCCAGAAGGCTTGATTGATTATAACCTCGCTCCCTCAGTCGTCGTGGGTGGAGGGGTACTGGAATGAGAGCTTCGCCAGGCAAGGGATTTGACCGCAGGTAATCGGCTAATAACTCAGCTAAGCAAAAAGAAATCGCCTTCAAATTCTGGTACTTTAGTTGATGGATGGCCTTGCGTATCACTTCATCAAAACGAAATGGAGAACGAATGCCATCAATTTTGCTTTGTAATTGCCGGCAACTTGGACATAGAATGCCACTAGCTTGAGATCTGCCACATTTGGGGCAGAGTGGCGATAGCAATTTTGGTAGTTTTCTCCTGCAATTAGAGCACAAAAAACTACCTACTCTCCCACAGCCAACGCAATGACGTGGAAAAAAGGAATCAATCGCTAACTCAGCCAGTCGACTTAATTGAGACAAACCTACTATTGGTACGCCGGTTTTCAGCGTGAGCGAGTTTGAAGCGCTCCACTGAGAATAGGTTCGTTTAGATATACATCGCCCTTCCTGATCTTGATGTTGTAGCCGCAATCAGGATTAGTGCATACCCATGCTTTGTAACGAACCTCTCCACCCTGACTGAAATCCGAGAGGGGCACTAGGTCTCCCTTACCGCACTTCAGACATTTGGGGAACGAAACATTTTCCAATGGTTCCACCTCCCATCCATAAATATTTATTATGGCATATACTAAAAGCAATAAGGATATACTAAAAATAAGTTGTTGGCAAGCGAAATTTAAGTTTGATCTGAAAAATTTTGTTTTTCAATTAGCCTTTCTCAGTCTCTAGGTCTCTAACTTTGTCATAAATAGGCGGGTATAAATAGCTCCAGCGGGTGTTAGCTGACTTCTCATAAGGCTAACAGCCTCAACATCAAAAGGATAGCTAATTTCAAAACTGGTAGACATTACTAGTTCGCCAAAACTCTTTCTTTCCTTAGGTGACGCTCCTTGCCTGATGCGAGCTAAGGTTAGATGCGGCACAAAGGGGCGTTCCTCTTTAGCAAAGCCTAAAGAAGCAAGTGCCAAATCAATGTTTTGTTGCCAGCTCACTAACTTATCTATTTCTCCTTTGATGCCAACCCAAAGGACACGAGGCTGCTTTAGATTAGGGAATTCCCCCAAACCTGAAATCTCCAGATGGAAAGGAGGAATTCCCTTGCTGGCTGTTTCTATGGCTTTGGTTATCTCAGCTACTTGCTTAAAGGGAACATTGCCCAAAAACTTTAAAGTTAAGTGGATGCTTTCAGGATTCACCCATTTGACAAAGGGGTGCTCGGCTCTTTCCAGCTCGCTTCTTAGCTGTGCCAGCCCGTTTTTAACATTCTGGGGCAATTCGATAGCGATAAAAGAGCGCATTTGCTCAGAATTGTGTGCCAACTTTGCTCCTTTGATATTAATTCATAGATTCTTCACTATGTTCAGGATTTTTTGTGCATTGCCACCCAAAATTTTAGTTTTGTCCCTTTTGGCAAGTTTGAGAGACTGGATTTGAGCCATTACTCGACTTTGGGAAATAAGGGGATAATCACTGCCAAAGAGTATTTTGTCACTGCCAATAATTTCGCTTACTTGTGGGAAAATCTGAGGTTGGTAAAGGAAAACGGTGGCGGCGGTATCAAAGAAAACGTTAGTCAACACTTTAGCTACCTCGGGCATTAAGGCGTAGAAAGGCAAACCACCACCCCAATGGGCACAAACCAGCTTCAAATCGGGGAAGCTTAAAATAAAGGAGTAGAGGACATCGGGAGTAATGCTGCCTTTGCCGCTATATTGGTGTCCCACAGGCTCGGAGGAATGGGTTAGAAAAATTAAATTGTGTTTCCTCGCGGCATCAACTAGAGGCTTCATAATCGTTTTATCTGTCAGGTCAAAGCCCTGCACATCACACCTCATTTCCCCAATCCCTCTAGCTCCGGCTTTGGCACAGCGCTCTAGCTCAATTATAGCAGCATCCCCAGCCTTAGGTTGAACGCTACAGAAGCCGATAAGCCTGTCGGGATAGCGTGATATGGAATCCAAGATATAATCGTTAGTTGCTACACAAAGTTTGTGGCTCCCCCAACCTATATTGAGGGCAACAGACAAATCAACCTTGGCTTCGTCCATGCTGGCAATCAGCTCTTCAGCAGTTACCAGTTTAGCTTTTGGTTGAGAGTAAAGCAATGAAAAGCAGGAATCACGCTTGAGATATTCATCACGTTTTTCCTTTATCCAGGGAGGGAATATGTGAGTGTGAAAGTCTATAATCACTTTTGCCGTATTATACCTAAATTTGCCCAGTGTTTCTTAGCTAGGAGCGGGATTGCCTACAAAAATTAGAAATATTTGTCAGTAGCCATAGACATATAGTCTATTGCTAGGTTACAATTTACCCACATAGCAGATGCCAAATCATATCAAATTACCCCCTGAGACTGCCCCGCAAGCTAATATATTCAACTTGTCTATAGAGGAGCTTAAGGAAATGGCTAAAAAGCTGCGTCGTCATGTAATTACTATGACAGCCACAGCGGGCAGCGGGCATCCAGGCGGTTCTCTATCAGCAGCTGATATTATTACTGCACTTTACTTCAAAGCTATGCACCATAACCCACAAAATCCGCAGTGGCCAGACCGCGACCGATTCATATTGAGCAAAGGACACGCTGCCCCAATCTTATATGCCGCCTTAGCTGAAAGTGGCTATTTCCCCGTGGAGGAATTAGCTACCCTAAGAAAGCTGGATAGCCGACTTCAAGGACATACCGATAGGAATCTTACTCCCGGAGTAGAGATGTCCGCCGGCTCTCTAGGCATGGGTTTATCCTTTGGCATTGGTGTTGCTTTAGCCGCTAAACTTGACCATCGTGACTATAGAACCTACGTCCTCCTTAGCGATGGGGAATGTGATGAAGGGCAAACTTGGGAAGCGGCTCTCTCAGCGGCTCACTTCAAAATAGATAACCTAACAGCAATCGTGGATTGTAACAGAATTCAGCTCACTGGCTGGACTCGAGATATCATGAACCTTGAGCCTTTGAGCCAGAAATGGCAAGCTTTTGGCTGGCACACTATTGATGTAGATGGTCACGACTTCAATCAAATTCTAGCTGCCTTTCAGGAAGCTGAAAAAATTAAAAACAAGCCCCCTGTCATCATTGCCCGCACTATCAAAGGCAAAGGTGTTA
>PCSL01000076.1:0-896 GCA_002772325.1 Chloroflexi bacterium CG23_combo_of_CG06-09_8_20_14_all_45_10 | reverse complement strand
AAGGCGCCTACCCCAGAAGAAGCAGAAAGGGCGCTAAAGGAGCTAGAATAGTGGCTGTCATCGCGGTGAGCCAAAGCTCCGAGCCCTTCGCTTCCTGTCATTCTGAGGGAGTAAAGCGACCGAAGAATCTCACAGTGCTCAGGACAGGCTCCGCGAAGCAATCTCCTCTCCCTCGATGGGAGGTGAGGCTAGTCCTGAGCGTAGCGAAGGAACTAAAGTGAGGGTGAAATCATGGTAGAAGTCTCCACCCGGGAAACCTACGGCAAGACTTTGGTAGAGCTGGGCAAAGAAAACAAGGATATCATTGTCCTGGATGCCGATTTATCGCCTTCAACCATGACTCACTTCTTTGCCCGGGAGTTCCCCGACCGTTTTTTTGATTGTGGCTTAGAAGAGCAAAATATGATTTGTATAGCGGCTGGGTTAGCTGCCTCAGGGAAAACTGTTTTTGCCAGCACTTTTGCTGTCTTTGCCTCCTGCCGCTGTTTTGACCAGCTAAGGATGTGTCTCTCTCAGCCCAGGTTAAATGTCAAAGTCGTAGCCACTCATGGCGGTATCAGCGTGGGTGAGGATGGCACATCACATCATGCCATTGAGGACTTAGCTTTATATTGTTCCCTCCCCGGCTTTACTGTCGTTGTTCCCGCCGATGCCATTGAGACTGCTGGGGCAGTAAAGGTAGCCGCAGCCACCTATGGGCCTTTTTATATCAGACTAAGCCGTCCTAAAACGCCCCTTGTTTATCCTGAGAGCTATCACTTTACCTTGGGCAAGGCAGTGACCATGAGACAAGGCGGGGATGCCACCATCATAGCCCTGGGCATTATGGTAGCCAGGGCTTTGGAGGCATCAGATATCTTGGCAAGGCAAGGGATAGATTGCCGTGTAATCAATAT
>PCSL01000027.1:851-9413 GCA_002772325.1 Chloroflexi bacterium CG23_combo_of_CG06-09_8_20_14_all_45_10 | reverse complement strand
CTCGTTTCACGGAGAGGCTAGTCTAGCATTGTCACACTCGGAGCGTCAAGAACAGTGGATTTCACAAGTCTCAGAAGTTTCTACATTCTGAGCCCTGTCGTATTCCCAACCTTGTTTTTCTACATCTGTTACTGTGGCTACCCATGCTCCATATCTGCCTTCGAAATTCTCTGGTGGGTATATAAAGGTAACAGTCCCGTCAACACGGGTAAGACCGAATTGGTATAAACTTCCCCAGCCAACTGGTTTCGTTGCCAAAGAAACTGCTGCCCTGGGCACAGGCTCACCGTTAGCATCCACAATAGTGACCTTAGTATAGATAGAGACCTGTGAGCCTTCCATCACAGATTGCATATCAATGGATTTAACATACATCCTTGCGTCTATAGGTACTCTGACCTCAAGGCCAATGCCTGCGGGTCCAATGGCTAACAAGTCATTTTCAGTTAGGATGTAAATTGCTCCATCCTTCCCCATTTCTATGAGGTTAATTGAGTTGAAATAAGAATTTATAAATGGCCTCAAATCTAGTGTCCACTTCTGTGAGCCATCAAGAGAAACGGCTATTATTTCATGGCCTAGGTCAAGATAGTTAGTTATGTAGATGGTGCCCGCACTGTCAACAAGGGGTGCCAAAGCAGAATTGTAGAAATCACCACTAATAATCTCCTCAAATTTTCCATTAGAGGAAATTTTATAAAGCGCACCCTCATCATTCCCCGACTTACATAAAACTATGTAAATAGAGCCATCCGGAGCAACTGCTGGAAAAGACCCTTCATTAGGATAAAGGGGAGGAAAATCAATACACCATTTTTGGGTCCCTTTAGGTGTCAATGCAAGAATGGAGACATGAGTTATATTCTCATTTTGCTCCGTGCAGTAATTCCAAGGGAGAATATAAATTGTCCCGTCCGCACCAATGCTCAACCAAACCATCATTTTATCGTAGTAATCGGGCCAATCAAGTTGAGCATTATACTCCCATTGCTTTCCGCCTTGCTTGTCGTAAGCACAAATTTTACCAGAGGCAGTGTAGGTATACACAGTACCATCCTTTGATACCACCGGCTGAAACATTGAAAAGGGACCAGGTATTGACCAGCGAAGTGTGCCATCGGAATTGAGAGCAATTAGTCCCCCTTCCTTAACCGTTTCAGTATATTCTTCCCAAGTCATGTAATTTACATAGATTACTTCGTCAGGAGTTAGAACAAAAGACCAGAAATATCCTGGAATGTCAGTGCGCCATAGCTCTTTCCCTTCGGGGGTAAATGCTGCAATTGCTCCCCCGCTTTCTCCTCCACATGAAGATATATATAAAACTCCACTGTAGCCGAGAGCTAATTGACTACCCCAAGAGTAGTCATCATATTTTGGTACTTCCCTAAATAGCTTCCATCTACCGTGGGAATCTGCAATGGCAAGGACTACGCTACCATCGCTTTGCCCACTGATGTAAATATCACCCTCTTCGCCTATGACAAACATTTGCATTTCCTCTAACTCGTCGCAATATTTAACCCACTTGACAGCCGGTGTCTCCGGACCTTCATAAGGACTGCAAAACGTGTTCTGGGCATCGTGCCCAAACATAGGCCAAGGATGAGATGGAGCCGGAAAGTAGTAAAAAGTGCCTAGACTCCAGTCGCTGTACCTGCCAAGCGTGTCTTTTGCACGAACACCCCAGTAAAACCTATTGTCAGGAGGATAAGCAACGATGCCAGACAAGTCAAACGAATATTTAGTTTGGGGAGTAGCTCCCCAAAGATATCCACCAACCTCCCCTATATTGGCATCCACTCTGACGTTAAAATCGTATTCAATTGCTCCTGGTACTTTATTCCACTCAAGGAACACCGGGCTGGTTACTGTGGTGCCTTTTGTAGGTGATATCAATCTTGGAGATGCTGGTGCGCTTGGTGCCTCCAATTGCTCTCTTTTATAGATAAACCACTTATCAAGGTCTACAGGCTTCTTTAGGTTAGGCGGTTCTTTGTCGAAGGGAACGTACATATAAATATGCTCATCTTCCCAGCCGTAATCTTCCTTCCACTCCTGCTTGAGGTCATCCAAATCCACAGTTACCCAGGCAACTTTTGCTGACTTATCATAGATGACGGTCATTAACCCAACGCCAGATTTTTCGACTTCTACATAGCCTATATTTCGCAAGACTCCTCTTGTCCCTATCTCCTTGCCAGCCAATTTTCCGAGTTCAGAAAGCACTGCTGCAACTGCTCCACCTAATGGACCAAGGAATAGGGTGGCTAACTCTGTGCCTGTGTGTGAGAGTCCGAACAATACGCTCTCTGCCTCTATCGAAAGCTCGATAACATTTTCGGGCGGTTGTATATCGATCCAGCCAATTCTCGATAGAATCTTTCTAAAGAAACCACCAACACCCGCGAATAATCCACCAACATTTTCAGCTTCCAGAGCTAAGGCTTGCGCTCGGAATGCGGCAAGTTTCCTGACTTTATCTCGTTCCCTTGCCTGGTCTAAGGCTTTGTTTATGCCAGCACCGAGTGCTGCTAATTCCTGGCAGTTTACATTGGCTATCTTTATGGTTACCAAGCCCGAAGGCTCTTTTCGTGATAGTGATGTTAGACCATCCTCTGCACACCAGCCTGTATATTCTCCAAACTTTACATACCACCAGTAATGTCCATCTGCAAATATGCCATTGTCATTGTGTTTGAGTATTTGTCCTTCACTACCTTTAGAGAGTGGGGATGGTGGAGTTTTCATATATTGGTCACCCAGCCTAGGTTCGCTCCGCATATTCCATCCATCCTTGGCAGTGACGTTTACCTGGTCGCCTGTTTTGAAAGTCAGTCCGTGAAGGTCCCTTTCTAATCGGCATTGCCAGGGTTTGTAGTAGTCGCCTGATTGCCCAGTCTTAATGTCCTTGTTATTTAAGTAGCTGTCGACGATATTCTGGCCTTGGTTCAGCACATTAACCAAATTCTGATTTTGTAAGCCATATAAATGCGGTACAAAATCGCTTAGTTGAGTAGCAACGTGTAAGAGGTATTTTGGGTCTCCCTTACTCTTTCCCAAGTAAATGTAAAGGCTATCCGGGCCTGAATTGTAGTGAAGTACAGCCTGAACATAAGAACCATATGTATCATAGTTTTCCAAAAGATAATCACAACCGTCCTTTATACAAAGATCGTAACCATCTTGACTATGCGTGTATGTATGACGATGACCGCTATCAGAAGTAACTTGCATTACTCCGTCACCGTTCTTAGGCTGTGACCACGATCCATGATTATCATAATTATCATCCTTCTCCCAGCTATTTACATAAAATGCACCTACGCCACCTTCTTGACGCATAACTGCAAGAACAAGCTCTGTGGGTATTGAACTCCTATGAAAGTTCACCATCTCCATGATTTGCTGTCGCTTCTTGTAATCAGTAAGGTTAGGTTCCGCAGAAATGACTCCTTCCTTATAATTCTCAAAGGGCTCAATTAGGGGATAATCATCATTATCTCCCTGTATTCTCCTGTTGGGTGTAACGGAGCTAGTATAGGTGTACGTTGTTATGCTATAAGGAATATCGTGGATGCCGTTTCCATCGGCGTCGCTCCCAGTGTAATCGCTCCAGTAGTTGCCGAGGTAACTTATAGAAACCTTGCCGCTATGCGTGTAGGTTCTTTTTTCTGGACAGTTCCAAATGTTCCCAGTTGAGTCGAGAGCATACACATCCCTAAAGTTATCTACAAAGTCGTTTAAGTAGACGAGGTTCTTTGTTGAATTCGCTAAATAGATACTCATGCCGCCATAATCGCTCTTATGCCCATTCTGCGATATATTGTTTGCACTTATCTTGTTGTTCGAGGAACGGAATAAGCTAATTCCATATTGTCCATTTGAGAAGATATCATTTCCGGAGATTTCATTGCTGTGCGATCCTTTTGATAAGCTGTCTCCCAAGGAAATGCCGTCGTTGTCGTTTGAATAGATTTTGTTTCTTCTTATTACATTGTAGTTTGCATCGCTTAGTTTAATACCATTTCGATTGCTTTCTATAATGTTAGATTCAATTACATTGCTATCAGATTTAATCCAGACTCCAGCGGCAGGCCAACTGGGGTGATGGCCACCGTTGACCAGTTTGAAACCCCGTATGGAGCAGTTATCTACGGTCACTGTAATAACAGTACTCCTGTTGCCATCAACAACCGGGTAGTCGATGCCTTTGAGGGCTAACTCCTTACCAAGAGAAAGGTTACTATGATAGGTTCCACTGTAGACGATAATGGTATCTCCTAGGCTGGCTGCATCCACGGCATCCTGAATCTTGGTGAAATCGGCATTGGGATAATCAGAAAGGTCATCATCAACGTAGATTGTTCTGCTTGGATGGGAAGGTGTTGAACTTATCTGGAGCGGGTCTCCACTTGTAGCAGCAAAGCTCTGAGGGGTTGGTATCAGGAATAAAGCTAGAATAATCACAACCGCTAACAAATGTCTCTTTTTCATCTGTCCTCTCCCCTCAGTTCCACATGCAGTTACAGGTTCAGAAAATTTAAAAATCGCCCGCTTAAAGCTCTTGGCCTGTGAAAGATTTCTCCTGAGTAACCACTTTGCTCTTCAAGACTCTTCTAAGACTTAACACGCCACTAGCAATGATTGCGATGGCTGAAGCTATGTATAAGTAGAGTCCTTCCCTAATAGTCACCATTTCCAGCAATTCCTGTTGTAGTGACTGCCCAAATTCGCTTAGTTCCACCGGGACGCTGGGACCAGAAAGCCATATAACCAGGAACGTTATTAGCGCTACTGCGCCAGCGCCAATATATAGCATGCCTCGGGGTCGAGGCTGGGCTAAGAATCCGGCAACAAGGGCGATAACACCACAAGCTATGGCAGCAGCAAATATGGCGGTGCTAAAGTCTGAGCCAGAAAAGCTCAACGAGATGCCTAGAATTGGTTTGGTGGAAGCCCACTTCAGGAAAATGGTGATTATGAGTACGACACCGGCTATGATTCCCAGTAGCCTTGTTTTTGGAGCCAGAAGGTCACTGCCAGAGCTGACAAACGAAGGGAAAGCTCTTACTTGTGGAGCTTTGGGTGCTACTTTCGGGGGAGGAGTGACCCTTTCCACTCTGAGAGCGGCAATCTTTCCAATAGAAATACCTCCATAGCCTCGAACTTCAACTGAGGATTCTGCGGCTAGAAGCCTTTTTATTTGCTCTATTTCCGACTTGGTCTCCCTTGTGTTCTTTCGTAACTTGCGCTCCGAAGCCAGATACGCTTTTAAAGGCAGTTCTCCTACTTTTAGCCTGAGGCTCAGCCTGTTAAGTTCCAGTTCATAGGCCTCTAGGTCCCTTTGTCTGCCCTCTAACTCCCCTGTGAGACTGTTTTTTATCTTCGCTATTTCTGCTGCGGCTTGAGCTATACGCCGCTGGTAATTCTCCTTCATCGGGCCATATAGTTCTTGACTAACAGAATCATCCTGCCCGAGTTCTTCGAGGTTGGTCAAGTATTTTTCGGTTTCCTCCTTTAGCAAGGAAATATCTTGAAGGCTTTTCGCTTCCTTAGCTATCCCTCGAGGTCTTGAAGAACGAACTGCCGCCACGATAATCGCGATGACTACTATAAATAAGAAAATTAAGAAGTATATACTCATCTGCTCTTATCTTTTAAACCTCCATATCCGCCAAAGCCAAAGCAGGGGAAGTCATCCTTCGCGGCGCTCAAACACTCCGCCACAAATTACAGCGATAGCTGCCGCTATATAAAAGACAAGCCCTTCCCTAATGGTTGTCAGCGCCTTTATCATTTCCTCAAATAAGTTTCCATATGCTCCTAATCCTCCCAAGCTAGGACTTGGAACAAGGCTAACAATCAGGAGAACTATTAAGGGGATAGCGCCTACCAATATATGCACAAAACCCTTCGCTCCTGATTCAGCCAAGAAGGCAGCGCCAATAGCGAGAAGTCCACAGATTATGCCTGCTGCTCCTATATGTCCGCTGAGATCAATGCCTTGAATGCTAGTGGCAAATCCAAAAGCGCCTATTGAGACCCAAGGCATGAAAACGCCTATGAATAAGAACAGTCCACCAACCAAACCTAGAAGCCTTGTTCGGGGACTTGCAAGTTCCTCCATAGAGCTTATGAATGCTGTAAATGATGAAGCTTCTGGGATGGAGAACCCCTCCTTTATAGACCTCCCCTTTCTTGGTTTAGTGGGTAAGATGCTGATGTCACTGGAAGAGTTCGCCTTGAGGAGCCTTCGTAGCTCGGCTATTTTGGCCTCCGTCTTGCTTATCCGCTTTCGTACCTTTCGATCTAAGCGCTGATACTTTTCCAGAGGCAGTTCGCCCACCTTAAATCTGAGGCCAAGCCTTTCCAGTTCCAATTTGTTGGTTGCCAAGCCTGTTTGAGAGTCCTCTAGTTGACTCTTAAGTTCAACCCTTTGCTGGGCTATTTCCGAGCTTACGCTGGCTAGTCTCTGGTTATAGTCCTCCTTAAGAAAATTATATTGCTCATCGGTAATAGAAGCCTCAGACTTGAGCTTTTCCAAGTTAACAAGGAATTTCTCAGTTTCTTCCCTACCTAGGAAGGACTTTTGTAGCTTATTTGCTGCCTTAGCCATCTGCTAACCTCCGCTCATTCTGCCTTTCGCCTTACTACTGCAAGATATTATAAGCCCAACGGAAGTTTGGAAGCAAGTGGTAGCAAATATTTTGTGTGGTCCGACGTGTTTTGAATACAATTGGGTAATAGTTCTGGGAACGGGTCAGGTAGACTTTGCTACTTTTTCAAAACAGCCGCTGGACGAAGCTCGTTAAGGGATAAATTTCGACATGTTCTAGACCTTCAGCGGATACCTATTGACGCAATTCCCAAGTGCAGCCTATACTATTAGTCAGTCATGCGATAAGGAAATTACAAAACGGAGGGCGCAAAATGGAGAGAAAATCAGGGCTGTTTATAGCAGTGGCGCTTGGTCTATTACTAGTAGTCGTTGGCCTTGGCAGCGGGACAGAAGGGGTATTCTTTGCAGGAGCTTTCATACTGCCGCTTGCCCTGCTCTGGGGTGGTTTATTCTCAGCCGAAGAAAGCACACCACTAAGAGTGACATTGCTTGCTATAAGCGGCATTCTCTTAGCAGCTATCATAACGTCCGGTGGGCCTTCTTTGTCCTTGCCGTGGTAAGCCAATGGTGAATTCTTCAACAAGAGCTTTGTAGATAAAGGTTAAATCAAAGGCAAGTAGCTTGAATAGCTTCAGTAAAAACAGGAAGGGGATGCTTAAATGAAGAAAGGCGTAGCTTTAATAGCAGTTTTAGTTTTGCTTTCCCTCCTAGTGTCTGGTTGTGGCGGAGGATCACCTTCCGATGCTGTTAAGGCTTTCTACAAAGCGGGAAACGAAGGTAACTATGCAAAGGCTAAAAGCTACCTGTCAATTCATACTCAAATGGCCATGGAAATGTGGCCTCTTGGAATGCCATCATTTGAAGAGCAAATGGATGCAGCGACGAAAGAAGGAACTATTGCACGAATAGATATTAAGGGTGGAGAGGAGTACGGCTATATGGCCATACTTTATCTCACCCTCCACTACCGAGATGGTAGTCAGGAAAAAGATACGGTTCAACTTAAAAAAGAAGACGGGAAGTGGAAAATATATATGAGCAGTTTGCTTATGATTGCATCATATAAGGAGCTATGGCCAAAGTCTTAAAGAAAAAACGGCTACTGCTTGCTATCTCCTGCCTTTTATTGTCTGTTGAACTTTGCGCTTGCGGCCCTTCTTTGATATCCCCCTCACAGGAGGATATATTGCCAAGCCAAGACCAGCAAGTTGAATACATCGCTAAACCTCCCGGCGAGCTTGGTAAACTTGTTTTTTCTTATGAACTCGGTGAGCAACAAGGGCAAGATAACTGGAATAAATACAGGGGTAAATGGGTAGTTTGGTCTGGTAAGGTAACTGATATTATTCCAAAACTTAAGCCTAGTAAGCTTGTTTTGGTGTATGACTATGAGACCCCTCCTTTGACGCTATCTGCTGGCAAATTTGCGGTTGAAGTGATAAATGATGCTTCCTCTGAGTGGACTGAAGACCTTGAACGGCTATCTGAAGGTGAGACTTGTTATTACAGAGCTAAGTTAGCACAGCGGAAAACCGGCCTCTTCTTTTGGGAGGAGGCTAAGTATGGCAAGAGCCTGGATGGCTTGCTTGAACTTAAAGATGGCGAGATAATTAACAATGATCATATCACAGCTAAGCTGGTTGATATGGTGTATGCCAGCTATGAGCAGCTTAATAGACTGGTAGAAGAGGCTGAGGAGATTAATGCTGTAGAGAACTTCTTTGAGGGCAAGCTGAAGCAGGGTAGGAGAAGGATAGCAATAGAGACCATACTCAAACTGGGAGGTGTGGATATTAGCGATAAATACTGGCTTCTTGAGAAAGAACCTTTGCCAAAGATGAGAGCTCACAAGAACGTCACTAAATCCGAGATTGAAGAGCATCTTCAGAAAGCACTGCTCCTTTTACATTCCAATACACCTAGAAACGAAAGGCTTTATG
>PCSL01000027.1:620-784 GCA_002772325.1 Chloroflexi bacterium CG23_combo_of_CG06-09_8_20_14_all_45_10 | reverse complement strand
TATGAAAGATTTCTGGGAGGAGGAGAAAAAATCGGCTGAGCCAGGTATAAGTGACCTCATTTGCGAATTGGTAGTATCAAAATTATCCACCATTATAGGAGTGGGCAAAATAGGAGTGGGCAAAACAGTCGTGGAAGGCATTTTGGAAGCTGGGAAACTTAATG
>PCSL01000027.1:0-539 GCA_002772325.1 Chloroflexi bacterium CG23_combo_of_CG06-09_8_20_14_all_45_10 | reverse complement strand
TTGAGGTGGTGGATAAGGTTACTCGAGAAACTAAATGAGCATCGAACCATTCGCAGTACTTGTTTAAAAATCAAAATAAGGATAAAAGGGAGAGGAAATCCTGCTAAAATTTAGCTCCACTGCACAATATGAGCATGACTACGTGGGTATAGTTGTCCGGTCCTAATAGGAGAGATGACTCCAGGGCTTGATGGGGTCGTAATCTCTAGAGCGACTTGAGCTTGGTGGAGGACATTTAGAACATTGGAGAGATATTTTACATTAAAGGCAATTTTTAGCTTCTCCACCGTCAACGAGAGCATCAATTTCACTGACATTGCCGCCAACTTCTGCAGCCTGAGCCGAAATGGTTACTTTCCCCGGAGTGAGTTCGCTATTGGGGGTGATAACTAGGCCAACGACTAGCGTCACGTGCAAATATGGAGGACATCTTGGTGACTCGCAGAAATTCATTAGTATCTACTACTGCTCTCGTCCTGTAGCTCTGGGGGATAACTTGCTTGTCCTGGCTCTTGCAATCTCTTGGTTACTTACTGCTG
>PCSL01000037.1:13412-14705 GCA_002772325.1 Chloroflexi bacterium CG23_combo_of_CG06-09_8_20_14_all_45_10 | reverse complement strand
ATCGAGATAGCTTCCCTCCTGTCCAAAGTGGGTGGAATCGAGAAGATGAGTAATCTCCTTGTAGACATACTCTATAACTGTCTTGAGGTCGCCCAAAGTCTCCGGCTTTAGGCCGGTAACAGTGCGTATATTTGGAGCCTCAAGCTCGATATATGTGCCGAGATCGATCTTTTTATCGGGACCATGCCTCTCGATCAAGAATTCAAGGATATGCCCGGCATGGGCGGCATGAGCCGAGCATCCCATCAAGCAAGCAAGGAGAATAATCCTTGCCTGCTGAGTGGCAATATCGAGTCCACAAGCCCCTCTTCTTCCTTGACTAAGGTCGCATTTACCATAAGTACAGAGGCAGCAAAGGTCACAGAAGGGAGCATACCAAGGCTTATAAGTCTTGAGGAGCCTCATATCCCAGGATCTAAGGTCAGGAATCTCAGGCATTGGGGTAGGACCAACTGGCTCCCAGGGAATCTCCGCTTTTATTAGCTCCCGAATTTCTTCTGATTTCCTTGTTAGCTTTTTTACTTCTGCCATATTTCGCCTCCCATAGTTTCTTTCACTAACTTTAAGCTCTCGGGGTGTCTTAAAATAAGGATGTTTGCCCCGGCTAAAAGAAGGGAAAGAGCTGTCATCCCCTCCCATAATAATCCTTGCTCTTTGCTCTCTTTAGCTTGCTTCGTTTTCCAACACTCACCTCCAAGATTAGCAATCATGGGCATCTGCGTCATACTATCCTTAACGATTATTCCAATCTGTTTCACTCTTTCCATTAGAGTAAAACTATATTCCATACCATAGCCCAATGCTGAAGATAAGGGATCAATCACGATCCTCTCGGCAGGGAAAAAGTGGCAGAGCTTTACATTTAACTCCTTGAGCAAATTTATATCTAGAGGAGTTTGGGCAATAGCTGAATGCCCATGGTTCAAAATTGCCTTTCCTACCACTTCATAGTTTTCCTTTTGAACTGGACCTATGAGAAGGTTCATTCCGTCACATACCTCAGCAACCTTGGGGAGAACCTCGGCATCTTTCTTATCATCCCCAGAGCCATAGACAATCAGGGGGACACTTATGGCCACGGCTACCTTTTTTGTCAGGACTGCTGCCTCAGCAGCGGGGCTATCCTTCACTGCAGGATCGGTGCTTATTAGGGAGAGAGAGACTGCGTTGGCACCGAGCTCCTGGCATTTCCTGGCCCATTTTGCTGGATCAGAGACAACATCTTTAAAGGGTTCAAGTACCCACTCTGGCCAATCTGTTGGCTCCATATCCCAAACCTCTAAAGCGAAGATT
>PCSL01000037.1:13175-13352 GCA_002772325.1 Chloroflexi bacterium CG23_combo_of_CG06-09_8_20_14_all_45_10 | reverse complement strand
ATCTTTAAAGCTTTCTCTCCTTTGCCAATTGTTATTTCCCTAACTGCTCCTGAGTATGCCTCAATTGGTGCTTTATACTCCATTCTTCCACCTCCTTATTCGTTAAACTCTAAATCTTAAGCTCCAAACTCTAAACAATCTCCAAATTCAAATTCCAAAGGCTCAAAACAGTTTGAA
>PCSL01000037.1:12234-13098 GCA_002772325.1 Chloroflexi bacterium CG23_combo_of_CG06-09_8_20_14_all_45_10 | reverse complement strand
CTCTTGTCATTCTGAGGGAGAGAAGCGACCGAAGAATCTCCTCTTCACTTCGTTCAGAGCTTCGGCTCACCAGGATAGGCTCCCCAAAGAATCTAGACCCTTCGCTATTGCTCAGGGTGACAAAATAAGCATTAACTTTCAAGCCAGGCATCAGAATAAAGAGTCTCCCCGGTAAGAACCTTGGTCGTCTTGACATAATCAATTTCTTTTTGGGATAAAGAATCGAGATCTATCTCCTCTCCATCCATGATTCTGTAGATAAGGTCGACAATATTTGGCATCTCGCCCTTACACATGCCCATGAGTTCCTTATCTAAGACGTCAACAATGGCGGAGTAAAGCCCATATCTTGCTAGCATCATGAGATAAGTGCGGTTGAGGATTGGCCTTAGCTCTGTCGGTACCCCATTAGATACATTGGAAAGTCCCACTGTTGATTTAATTCCGGGTAAGACATCCTGAATTACCTTCATAAATTCTATATTTGAGACAGCAAGTTTCTGTCCCTCACCGGCAGTGCTCACAGGGAGGACTATGGGGTCAACCCAGATATCCTCATTAGGGATTCCAAGCTCATTGGCGTAGGCAACTGTGTCCATGATGCTTTCTACCTTTGAGTCAGCTTCTGGGGGCATACCTTTGTTGGTAAAAACTGAAATGACTACAGCACAGTTATATTTCTTGGCCAAGGGAAGCATTTGTTCCCTTGAGTCAGTCTTTCCTGATGCCGAATTAAGCAAAGGCCTTTTCTGGCAGATTTTGAGGCCGGCCTCCATAGCTATAGGGTTCATGGTATCCAGGGAAAGGGGCAAGTCAGTAACCTGTTGAACCGTATTTACCACCCATTGCATGGTTTCCTCGGGG
>PCSL01000037.1:8093-12222 GCA_002772325.1 Chloroflexi bacterium CG23_combo_of_CG06-09_8_20_14_all_45_10 | reverse complement strand
AAACCAACATTTAAGTCTATATAATCAGCCCCGGCCCCAGCTTGAGCTTTAGCTAAATCCTGAATTGGCTTGGCATCCCTCTCTTTTATTGCTGTGGAGACCGCTCTGGCTATAACATGTATGTTCTCACCTATGATAACCATGTCTTACCTCCTTTAGCATCCTTGAATGCTAAAGCGCCGGTAGGGCAAAGGGTAACACATTCGCCGCAGCCCTGACAATTAGATTCGCCAATGGGCTCACCGGCGAAGGTGGTGACCACTCTTCGAAAGCCACGGTAAGCAAAGCCGATAGCTCCTATGCCCAGCTTTTCCTGACATACCCAGACACATCTGCCGCAGAGGACACACTTATTGGGGTCATAGATAAATACCGGGCTGCTGGAATCTATTGATAGAGCCGGCAGAACTTTTCTGAACCTCTTTGTCTTAAGCTTTACACCAAGGTGCTTGGCGATCTTCTGAAGCTCACAAGAGCCGTTTTTGGGGCAATTAGCACAATCTACGGGATGGCTGGCTAAAACCAGCTCAAACGCAGTGCGAGCCAGCCTCAAGGCCTTCAGTCCTTTAGTATTAACTACCATGCCCTCTCTCACTGGCTCAGTGCAAGCGGTAACCGGCACAGCCATGCCTTCTACTTCTACAAAGCAAAGTCTGCAAGCAGCCACGGGCTCGCTCCTTTCCCGTATGGCGCAAAGATTAGGTATATAAAGGCCATTATCCAACGCCGCCCATAATATTTTCTCACCTTTGGTGGCAGTTATTTCTTTGCCGTCAATGGTTAAAGAGACCGTCTTCTTTATGAAACAAGCCCTCTTCCTATTAGGAAAGCCCCTTTATCTTTCCTGTCTTTGTGTCAACATCAACGGGTAAGAAAGCTGGCTTTGTAGGCAAACCAGGCATGGTGGGAAACACACCGCAGAGAGGATAGTAAAATCCTGCCCCTACTGAAGCTCGGATGTCTCGAATTGGGAGTTTATAATTCCTCGGCACACCTAACATGTTAAGATCATGCGCCAGCGAGAGATGGGTTTTAGCCATGTTAACTGTGAGTGGCTTGCCGTCAGCTCGAAAGTCGAGCTTCTCAAATAGCCTGAGCTTCCTTTGCGCCTCAGCCTCATATGCTGTTCCATCGGCGAGGAAAACTTTGGTAGCGAAGATCTCTATCTTCTCCCTTATAGGAGTTTCATCCTCATAGAGGAACTGGGGCTTTTTCGGAGTCTTAAGGGCTTTAAGGACTTCATCAGCCACCTTCATTGCCCCCTCTCCACCTTTAGCCCAACATTCATTGGGTGCTGCCCCAACAGCTCCAGCATCTAAAGCTTTCTTCCGCACCAGCTCTATCTCTTTATCAGTGTCAGAGGTGAACCTATTAATAGCCACCACAACGGGGACGCCGGTCATTCTTGCAATTTCTATATTTCGAGCCAAGTTCTCGCAGCCCTTCTCTACCGCAGGCAGGTTCTCAGCCTCCGCAGCTTCCTTAACCTTGGAATATGCCATTCCGGGGCGGAGGTGGAAAGCACCGCCATGCTGCTTTAAGGCTCGAATTGAAGCGACTATAACACAGCAATCAGGCCAGATGTCATATCCTGCCCACCTCGCCTCACGGCAGACGACCTCGCAGAATTTAATGTAGCCGCATTCAACGCCGAATCCATTCTCCGTGACCATATAATCGGCAAGCTTCAGGGCAACCAAATCAGCGATGGTAGAGTTGTTGCCATGAGCCACATTAGCAAATGGAAAGCCATGACAAATCATAGGATGACCCTCTGTGGACTGAACTAGATTGGGCTTTATGGCATCGACAAGGAGAGCTGTCATCGCTCCAGCGACTCCAAGGTCTTCGGCGGTTACTGGCTTGCTATCGTAAGTATAGGCGACAACTACCCTCCTGAGCCTTTCTCTCAAATCCTTAAGTCCTATAGCCAAGTCATGTATAGCCGCTGTCTCCGTAGCTACAGTAATATCGTAATGCGCCAGCCGAGGATAGCCATTTTCCCTCCCTCCAAGCCCCACTATTACATCTCTCAAAGCTCGAGCATTTACATCAACGCAATAAGTCCAGGTGATGTTCAGCGGGTCGATATTCAGCGGATTCCCATGCAGGATAGAGGCATCTATAGCGGCGGCACAGAGATTATGAGCTGCCTCCACCGCAGGAATATCTCCTGTGAACATGAGATTTATGTTCTCCATAGGAAGCGCCTGTGAATAACCTCCTCCACACGCTCCTCCCTTTATCCCGAAGAGGGGACCTTTTGAGGGTTCGCGGAAGGTGTTGATAATATTTTTCCCCCTTAGCTTTAAGGCCTGACCTAAACCAAAGGCGGTGACTGTCTTTCCCTCACCTAGTGGGGTTGGGGTCATGGCAGTCACGGTGATTATCTTGCCGTTGGGCTTGTCCTTCAGCCTCTCCAGCACCTTGTCATACTCTATCTTAGCCATATATTTTCCAATAGGCCACCACTCATCATCCAAAAGCCCGGCATCCTTGGCTACCTCTGTGACGGGTCTTAGCTCAGCTTCTTGTGCGATTTCAATATCGCTTGGTACTGGGTATCTCTTTTTAACTGGCATTTTTAACTTTTCCTCCTGTCAAGTAAATTTTTAGCCTTCAGTTAGATAGATTAGTTAGGTAAGTGCTCACCCCGGCTCAATTTTGTCTTTTTCACCAATTCTTCTCATATGACACCTCCTTTTTATTTACAGGCTGTCCTATATAGTGTTGGTTCAATAATTCGAGCAACAATATCCTCTACCTCACTCATGACCCTTTGACTCGAATTGACCAGAGGAAAACCGGCAAGGTCGGCTTCTGCTATGGCTTGGTCGTAGGGGATAAAGCCGAGGAATTCGAAGCCTGGCATGCTGGAAACGAGGGAATCCTTGTCTTTCTCGCTTCGAATCTTGTTACCTACTACGCCAATATTTTGTAAACCTATATCCTTTGCCAGTTCTCTTATCCTGTAAGCTGTTTCCACGCTTCTTCTACTTGGCTCTACTACTATAATTAGCTTATCTACTGCCCTGGCCGTCCCTCGTCCTAGATGTTCTACTCCAGCTTCCATATCCATGATGACAAGTTCATCCCTTTCCAAAAGCAAGTGGGTAACTAAGGCTTGTAATAAGGCATTTTCGGGACAATAGCAGCCACTGCCACCCTTTTTTAACCGACCCATTACCATTAATTTTACCCCGTTATGTTCTACACAATACTTCTCCGGGAGGTCATTGACCTTAGGATTTAACTTAAAAAAGGTTGCCACCTCGCCAGGACGCGCCCCTGTCCTTTCTTCAATTAGATCAGCCATCTCAGATATAGGTATTATCTTGTCTGGGTAGGGGAAGCCAAGAGTAGCTGCCAGGTTGGCATTTGGATCGGCATCTATTGCCAGGACAGAATAACCAGACTTGGCAAATATAGTAGAAAGGAGGGACACTAACATTGTCTTACCTGCCCCTCCTTTGCCACTAATAGCAATTTTCATATCGCAAACGTTACATTATATCTTCCATTTTTATGGAAAGTCAAAGAGTTTCAGCGGAAAAAATTTAAGTTTTTTCAGCTTTAGCTGCTGGCTTGCCTTTCTGCCGCTGTCACTGTATTGACCAGGAGCATAGTGATCAGCATTGGCCCTAGCCCTCCCGGAACTGGTGTTATCGCCTCGGTTTTCCCTTTACCGCTTCAAAGCCCACATCGCCAATCGTCTTTCTTTTCATTCCGCTGTTATCCCAGTCTGGACTTCAGCAGCTCTTATCGTGTTCCACATGAGCATGGTGACTGTCATTGGACCAACTCCACCGGGAACAGGGGTAATAGCCTCAACCTTTTCCTTTAAAGCCTCGAAATCGGTATCCCCCACCAGCCTAAAGCCAGATTTTGTGGTCGGGTCTTGAATACGGTTGACCCCTACGTCTACCACCACCGTCCCCTCTTTCACCATATCTGCCTTGATGAATTTAGGAGACCCCATGGCAGCTACCAGGATATCAGCACTCCGGGTTATCTCATGCAGGTTCTTCGTCCCGGTATGGCACACGGTGACGGTGGCATTAGCTCCTGTCTTCTTCTGAATTAGGATGGCAAAGAGGGGCTTGCCGTTAAGGTTACTTCTCCCACAGAT
>PCSL01000037.1:4480-8084 GCA_002772325.1 Chloroflexi bacterium CG23_combo_of_CG06-09_8_20_14_all_45_10 | reverse complement strand
TTTCCCCTCAGGACTATAACCACTGCGGATGAGGATCTGCTGCACCCCGTGGGGGGTACAGGGCAAAAGGTAAGGGTCTCCAATGAGGAGTTTACCCACATTGACCGGATGGAAACAATCGGCATCCTTTATGGGATCAATGGCGTTTATCACCCGGTCCTGGTTGATATGCCTGGGCAGGGGGAGCTGGACCAAAGTCCCGTGAAATTTGGGGTCTTTGTTGAGTTCAGCTATTTTGGCCAGGAGCACCTCCTCTGAGGTATCCCCGGGGAACACAATCGTCTCTGAATAAATGCCCACCTCCTCGCTAGTCTTCCCCTTTTGCTTCATGTAGGACACCGACGCCGGGTCCTCCCCTACTCGTACCATGGCTAACCCTGGAGTAAGCCCTTTTGCCTTAAGTTTTTCCACCTTCTCCTTTAACTCTCTTCTCACCTCGGCTGAGATTTCCGTTCCCGATAGAATTTTTGCTGGCATTTCTACCCCCTTCGTTTTAATGGCCACTTGTGGCTAACAAGACAATCCAATTCTACATTTCTATGTCCACCAAAATCAAGCTTTCAGCACTTGCTTGTCTGTCTTCCTAGCTCTTGAGTAACCGCTCCTAGCACCTCCGGCCATTTATCCCCAAGACGCTTGGTATCTAATCTCATCTGTCTGGTGCTGACTTTGACGGCATCTTTGTATTCTTGCAAGGAAGGTAGATTAGTCAACGTTTTCCCGTCAGCCAGGGTTAATACCACTTGTTTTCCTCGAGTATAGATAGATTCCACTCCCACCTTAGCTGCCAGTATTTTTATCTCTATCATGTAAAGCAAGTTCTTAACTGGCTGTGGCAAGGCACCGAACCTATCTCCGAGTTCTTTTGTCATATCTTCTATTTCTGTGATACGTTCTAGCTTTGCCAGCCTGTGGTAGAGGCTTAAGCGAGTGTTTAGATTTGGAACATACTCTTCAGGTATATAGGCAGTTAGTGGCAGGGCTATGCTAGGGGAAGGCAATTTGGCTTCCTTTGGTCTAACTTCTCCAGCTTGCTTCGCTTTTAATTCGTCAACCGCCTCGGCTAGCATTTGGCAATAGAGGTCAAAACCTATAGCGGCTATATGACCACTTTGTTTAACGCCCAGAAGGTTTCCTGCCCCCCGAATCTCCAGGTCTTTCATGGCTATGCCGAATCCAGCACCAAGCTCTGTAGCCTCGAAGATGGTCCTAAGCCGCTTATAAGCTTGAGGAGTCAGTTGCTTACCTTTATCAAAGAGGAAATAAGCATGAGCTTGGTTGCTGCCACGGCCTACCCTGCCTCTTAGCTGATAAAGTTGGGTTAAGCCGAATTTATCAGCCTGGTTGACAATTAGCGTGTTAACATTGGGCATATCCAAGCCCAACTGTATGATGGTGGTCGTGACCAGGACATCGCTTTTACCAGCAATGAATTCCGCCATCACCCTTTCCAGTTTCTCCTCGGGCATTTGTCCATGGGCTATGGTTATTTTCGCTTCAGGCACCAGGGTTTGTAATTTGCTGGCAACCAAGGCAATGCTCTGAACTCGATTATGAACAAAGAAAACCTGACCATTCCTCTCTAACTCGCGCAGTATTGCCTGGCGCACTAAGGTATCATCATAGGTGCCAACGTAGGTCTTAATAGATAGACGTTCCTCAGGAGGTGTTTCCATAAGGCTCATATCCCTGATCCCGGTTAAGGACATGTGAAGGGTGCGTGGAATGGGAGTAGCGCTCAGGGTAAGAACGTCCACCTCTTTTCTCATTTGTTTGAGCTTTTCTTTTTGCACCACGCCGAATCGCTGTTCTTCGTCAATTATCACCAGTCCTAGGTCTTTAAAGGCGACATCATTCTGCAACAAGCGGTGAGTGCCAATGCATATATCAACAGTGCCATTAGCCAAGCCTTCAAGTATTTCCCTTTCCTTTTCCGGAGAGCAGAAGCGGCTTAGCATTTCTACCCTTAGAGGGAAAGCTTGCAATCTTTGGCTAAAGGTAGTGAAATGTTGCTGAGCTAGCACGGTGGTAGGGACCAGTATAGCCACCTGTTTATTATCCATCACCGTCTTAAAGGCAGCACGTAGAGCTACTTCAGTTTTACCATATCCCACATCTCCGCAAATAAGCCGATCCATTGGCTTAGTTTTTTCCATATCCTCTTTGGTAACCACTACCGCTTCAATTTGGTCTGGTGTTTCCAGATAAGGGAATGAGGCTTCCAGTTCTTGTTGCCATAATGTGTCAGGAGAGAAGGCAAAGCCAGGTGTTACCTCTCTAGCGGCACAAAGGTCAAGCAGCCCTTGAGCAATATTAGCCACTGATTGTTCCACCCTTCTTTTTGTTCTTTGCCATTCCTGAGTCCCCAGCCGGCTCAAAGTTGGTGGTTGGTCACTGGCGCCGATATAGCAGTTGACACGCCCTATCTGCTCGGTAGGCACAAAGAGCTTATCACCGGCAGCATATTGTAAAACAAGATATTCTCGTTCGGTTCCCTCAGTGGATATTTTGGTTAAGCCGCTAAATTTGCCAATGCCGTGGTCAACATGGACTACGTAATCACCGGGACTTAGCTGTGGGAGAAGCAAGCTAGCGCGTATGGGAGTCTTTCTACTCAGGCGTCTTTGTTTTACAAAGCCAAAGAGCTCAGCATCGGTAATCAGTTTTAGCTCTTCGTCCATCACCCAGCCTCTAGCTAGTGAACCTTGAAGCAAGGTGATTGAACTGCGAGGCGGCACCTGCTCTATTTTTGAAGTGGGAGAAGTGTGGACGTCTCCCTCCCGAAAAAGCTCAGCTAAACGATTTGCCTGATGGCTAACTATGATCAGGCGTCCCTTTTCTCGAATCATCTGCTTAGCTGCCTTAAGGAACCTTTCCAAATTGCCTCCGTAGCTTGGAGGCGAGGTAAAAGGCAGGGCTGGTATATAATTCCCTGTAGCAGGGGCCAAAGTAGCATCCCAGGGTTCTAGGATTAAATGTTGCTTTGCCCTCACCTTCAATTGTAATTCTTCGCAAGTAAGATAGGGAGAAGGAAAGCCTTGGGGCAGCTCACCATTTTGCCATTTTACCCTTCTTAGTTCTTGAGTCTCCTTGTTTAGCCTTTCAATGACAGCCTGGATTTCTTCAGGAGCATCAAGGATGATAAGGGCAGTATCATCCAGGTAATCAAGGATACTCTCAGTATTGAACAAAGGAAAATAGAACTGACTACCTGAGAACCATTGCCCTTGCTGTAGTCTTGCTATATCTTCTTCGAATCGCTGCCTTATCTCACTAGTGCAGCTATCTAAACTTAAGGCGTTGGTTATTTGCTTTGCTCGGGATATAAGGGCTTCTTTGGCTGGTGTGATGGTTAGCGAAGATATTGGCTTGGTTGAGCATTGGTTCTCTGGGTTGAATAGCCTCATGCTCTCCACCTGGTTACCCCAAAACTCTATTCGAGCTGGTGACTGGCTGCAAACAGGGAAAATATCAACAATGCCACCCCGCCGGCTTAGCTGTCCTGGGACTTCAACCATATCCTCCATTTCATAGCCCATGTTTTGCCACCTGCGTAGCAGCTCCAGTGGCTCGGCAGTCATGCCTTGCCGTAACATATAGCAGG
>PCSL01000037.1:2811-4458 GCA_002772325.1 Chloroflexi bacterium CG23_combo_of_CG06-09_8_20_14_all_45_10 | reverse complement strand
ACTATCAAAGGAGGGCGTTTAACTGTTGCCCTAAACGCAGTAGCAGGGTTCATCCCCGCCATAGGGTCTCTAGATTCCCCTTGGAGCCTGTCCTGGTGAGCCGAAGCCCTGAACGAAGTGAAGGGGAGATTCTTTGGTCGCTCTGCTTCCTCAGAATGACAGGAAGCGCAAGGCTCAGAAAAGGCTAAAGTGGCTAATGCTTGTAATCTTTCCACCATGGTATTGCTGGGATAGGAAACAAAATACTCATAGGGCGAGAAATCGAGTTCGGGGAACCCGTGCAAATTAGCTGAAGGCGGACACCAGGCTTGAAGTTGCTCCTGAAGCCTTTTAGCGCCTTCGGGCTGAGCAGTTATTACCATCAGAGACCGGTTAAGCTCTTCATAGAGGGCAGCTACGAGATAAGGCTTGGCGGCATCAAGCACTATTACCTTATGCTCGCCTTTAGTAGTAAATAGCCCCTCAACCAATTGCCTATAGGCGGGCACTTCTTTGAGCAAAGAAAGCAAGCAAGAGAGATTCATCACCAAGCAACTGTAGTATAGCAAGGTTTTCTTGAGTTGTTGACTCTCTTTGCTATTGATATAATTCGAGATAATGTCTTATCACCGTATAGTAGTTAAATTTGGCACCAGTCTCCTCACCTCAGGCACAGACCATCTTGATTTACCGGTTATGACTAACTTGGTACAGCAGGTAGCCCAACTTCACCGCCAGGGAAAGGAGATAATAATAGTTTCCTCGGGAGCTATTGCTGCTGGAAGGGAGAAACTCAAGGGAATTCCAGAACGTAAGAACACGCCTTTTAAACAAGTTCTGGCTTCAGTGGGGCAAAGTCATCTTATGCACACTTATGAGCAACTCTTTAGCCAGCATGGCATAATCATAGCTCAAGCACTACTTACTAAAGCAGATATGTCTGACCGTAGTGGCTATCTTAATGCTCGCAATACCTTGCTAGCTCTCATTGAGCTTGGCGTAATCTGCATCGTCAATGAGAATGATATTGTTGCCCTTGATGAGATTGAAGAGCTTAAGTTTGGGGATAATGATAACCTTTCCGCCATGGTAGCTAACTTGGTTGATGCTGACCTTTTGGCGCTGCTCACCGATATAGGAGGCTTATATACTGCTGACCCAAGGCTGCAACCTAAAGCTCAACTTATCCACCGAGTGAATAAGATTGATACCGAAATCGAGCGCCTAGCTAGTAGTACCACTAGCCCTCAAGCAAGAGGGGGCATGGTAACTAAGATTGAAGCAGCTAAACTAGCTACCTCTTCAGGCGTGAGCGTAATCATTGCCGATGGGCGAGATCCTGATGTTTTGGTGAGGATTAGCAATGGCGAAGATATTGGCACGCTTTTCCCAGCGCAGGTAGGTAAGATGGAAAGTAGGAAGAGGTGGATGCTCAGTGGGTTGGCTTCTAAAGGTGAAATGCTAGTGGACAAAGGCGCGGTGGTAGCTCTTAGGAAGCAAAACAAAAGCTTGCTTCCCGCTGGTGTTATAAAGGTGAATGGTGATTTCCAGCGTGGTGATATCGTGGATATCCTGGATGAGGGAGGCGAACATATTGGTTGCGGCATTTGTAATTACAGCTCGGCTGATATGGCTATCATCAAAGGAGCACATTCTGATAAGATCCTC